>MAXP01000054.1:621-3259 GCA_001751085.1 Desulfobacterales bacterium C00003060
TCTCCAGGATATCATGAAACATTAAACCCACATCAGTCCCACCGGGCATCTCAGCAGGTGTGCCTTCGGTTACCATGGCCCCGGCGCTTTGAGATGCAAAGCTTTCGTCGTCTTCCTTTGCCTTTTCCTGTACAGCTTGAAAACCGACCTTCTGTTCCTGAATCCCATGTATGTATTCCCTCATAGAATGGAGGCTAGAAAATGACTCTAATCGAATTTTCCTGTATTGATAATCTCTTTGAGAAGGGAATAGCTCCGCTGTGTCCGTAATAGGTATTGTTGGATGTTCCTCTGTCTCATCCGGTTCGGGCTTATCCTCAGAAACACCGGAATGATGATCCGCCCTCAGCCACAAAACATTTTTGTTGTCTTCACTTCTTGGGAATGAATTATCTAAAGCAGGGGAAAGTAGGCAGCACACGGGGCCAACCCATGGCTGGTTCTTTTCATAAAGATAGAATGGTAAGTAGAGCTTGTATTGAGATCGAGTTGATGCAACATAATAAAGGCGTTTGTTCTCATCCCCTTTTTCTGCTTCATGCTTTTCTCTTCCGCCCAGTTTCGCCAAATCCACGATCTTGATTGCATTTAAAAATGAATCCTTCTCTTGGATCTCGTGATATGTATGGTAATGGTCCCGATGGGATGGCGGTTGAGTAAGCCCCCCGGCAATGAAAACCACAGGGAACTGAAGGCCCTTACTGACATGCATGGTCATAATCTGCACCTTGCGGGCCTCGGTTTCAATTTGATGGATGTCAGCATCTTCACCGGCATCGACCGACTGCTTCCGATAGGTGTCCAGGGTTGCTGAAAGCCCCCTGAAATCCAAGTTTCTTGTATATGCCACCCCCTCCAAGTATTCAAATATCTGCCGGTAATTCGTGTATTTTCTGTCCCAAACACTCGTCCCCGTTTCGCGGGAAAGCAAACCCGAATCTTCCATCAATGATTGAAAAAGCCGGCTCCACTTGCGTGCCAGCGCGTATTCGTTCCATTTAAAGAGCATCTGTTTTAGAGCGTGAGAAGGGGGCAGTTCCTCATAAGCGAACAGGCTTGAAAGTCCAAAACCGAAAAACGGTGTCAGGAGCGCCTTTTTGACTTCCGAACTATTACCCGGATCCAGGATTGCATGAAAAACCAGGCTTAGATATACGGCTTCATCGGAAAGAAATAGGCCGGGTTTCTTATAAAACGTGTATGGAATTCCCAGTGTTGAGAGTTCCTCTTCAATCAAGGGTACGTCGAATTTGCTTCGAACCAGAATACAAATATCTCCAAAACCAAGCTTTCGCTCGCCTTCATGCTTTTCTTTCAGTCTGATACCGCTGTTAACCAGATGTCGAATCTCAAGAGCAATAAATCTTGCAAGTCGAGGTTTGGCTGGTTTGGGAGATGTGGCTTCGGAGAGATCCACGATATTCAATACCGGACGACCGGAATAATCCTCGATCAGTCCTGATAATCTGTTCTCTTCTTCAGGAAAACCCGCGGCTTGATAACCGATTTCAAAGACACCTGCCAGGCTATGAGGTTTGAACCATTCTTGACGACAGAACAAGTGATCGAATGCAGTAATCAGTTCGGGTTGGGAGCGCCAGTTTATCGACAAAGAATACAGCTTAGCCTTGTCCGCTTTTTCCAAACTCCTTATCTCGTTTTTTGCACTTAGATAGGCATATACGTCTGCACCGCGAAAAGAGTAGATGGCCTGTTTTGGGTCACCGATCAGGTACAAGAGGTTTTCATGACTGTCCTTTTGATTATCGATGAATATCCTTTTGAAAATCTTCCACTGAACAGGGTCCGTATCTTGAAATTCATCAATAAATGCTACCTTGTACCTGTTCCGCAGTTTTTCAAGCAAACCTGATGAATTATCGTCATATAAGGCCTGTTCAACGAGCGCGAGCATATCATAATAACTGATCCACCCGTGACTCTGCTTTGCCTGGCTCACATCTTTTTGAAGCTGGTGAATTGCCTGGATAGCAAGACTGTTTTGAAGGCCCGTGAAGGTCACGATCAGTTCTTCCAAATTTTCCTTGATTGTCTCAAGATTCGGGCATACTTCCGGGTTAGGGCCTTTCCCACCCCAATCCAAATCAAGACAGCGAGTTCCCTTTTTATCTTTTGACTTGGCTTTTTGGATTTGTGATATCAAGTCTACTAAGGCCTTGACGCTTAAATTGTCTTCGTCAACCTGGGTGAAAAAGTCTTCAAGGGGATTAATGATTTTTGCCAACAAGGATTTTCTTGTACCCCCATGAATGTTTAACTGCCCAAAGCCTTCAGATAACTTCCCGTCTGACCCGATTAGAGCCTTCAATTTCATGCACGACGCCCTTATTTCCTCTTTGATCTCTTGATAACCCCTGCCCTCTAAATTTGGCAGTAGTCTGTCTCCGGCCCTTTCATGAAAAGAGTTTGCCAGACCTGTTACAGTACCCACGAAAGAATCCTTTTTCTTATTAAAGTTTGAAATCTCAAGCACTTCCTTTAAATGTTCCTGGTATATTTCCGGCCATCTTTTGCGCATTTGCTCTTTTAGCAATCTTTCAAAAAGAGGGGCATCATTGATCACTTCGCTCTGAAAGGGGGCCCTGTTTTCAAAGGCAAAATCTCTCAGAACAGTCTG
>MAXP01000055.1 GCA_001751085.1 Desulfobacterales bacterium C00003060
AACACATTTACATCTTCGTGTTCTTCCCAATTTCGAATTTCCAGTTTCCAATTTCACTGCCAAAATACAAGATCAACAAAGTGTAAACTACTTTTGAGTTGTCGTGAAGGATGCCGAATGGAGATGGCTGACCCGCATGGGATCATTGGGGGTGACTATTATAAAGCGAAAAAAATATAGCCATTTCAGGGACAAGCAAAGCCTCTTTAAAGTGATAGATGAAATAAAGGACAGGGTCAATCGTGCCTATTCAGATCTATTAACAGAGCTTTGCAAGGAGATAAGGGGATATTACCAGCAGATACCCGAGATGCCGAATGAATCCGGGGAAGATGTGAAGCCAAAGCTGCTTGTTGGCCTGTCCGGAGGAGTGGATTCTTCAGTAGTCACGTACATGGCCGCAAAAGCAATTGGCGCTAAGAACGTGCTCGCTATAACCATGCCAGCAAGGGAAAATGACGAAAGCCTGTGTTTTTCTGAGCTTGCGAGGGACAAGTTAGGGATGAGTGACAGATCCGTCCAGTACGTGATTCCCATATCGGAGATTGTCAGAAAAGAAATAGAGACAATCAACTCCCTTGAATGGAAAGGGTTTGGGATCAACACTCTAACAAAAAACCAAACACATATGGACAGGATGCGCATAGGCAACTTTGCCTCAAGGGCAAGGATTGCGATTCTTTATGACATAGCAAGAAAAGTGAACGGAAGGCTCCTTGGAACAGGCAACCGCACAGAGTTTGTGCAAGGCTATGCAGCCAAATACGGAACTCCCATCTCCTTTGACTTTGGCGTCCTCGATGAGCTATACAAGACCGACATCTATGAACTGGCCAGGGTTTTGAACATGCCTGAAGACATTATCAAGAGTACCCCGTCCACAGGCTACTTTCCCGGCCAGACCCACGAGAAGGAACTTGGAGCTACATGGGAAGAGCAGGACGCGTTGGCCTTCCTGCTGTTTGAGAAAAGGATGGGGATAGAAGAAATCGTAAAGAAATACAAGGCTAAAAGAGAGTTTGTTAAAACAATACTTAAAAGATACAAGACAAGCAAGGACAAGCGCATGCTCAGGCAGCCTCACATCAAACTGGGGTTCATAGAAGATAGAGATGTTCAATGACAAGGGCTACTCAAAGGCATTGGTAATCGGGGCTGGGAGCGGGCGCGATATGGCAAGTTGCGTCCTCATTACAGAGAGACTTCGCAAACTGGGGACCGGAGTGGATTTGGCCGGTTTCTTGACTCCATGGGCCCTGCACACATTCGATGGAGAGCTTGAGAAGCCTGTCAATGAACTGGGAGGCAAGAAGACCAGGAAATTCATAGCTTCCGAGGAACGTGTTTATCTTGATTCATATTTTGAGCCTGAGATGGTCAAATTCAACAGGGAATTCGGCCTGGGAACAGGCAGGTTCTATTTGTTCTCGCTGCAGTACGGGACAGTAAGGCTTCAAGACGAGCTTGAAAGGCTGATAAAAGGGAATTCTTATGATACCGTAATTGCATTAGATGTTGGTGGAGACATCCTCGCGCGAAAAAAGGATTATCCGTGGCTGCTTACCCCCGTTGTGGATTTTTCATGCCTCAACATCCTGGCTGGTCTGGGATCAATGATAGAGAGTCATCTGATTGTGGTGGCTCCTGGAGTGGATGGTGAGATACCCTGCAGGAACCTGCAAGAGATCTTTGATGAACTGGAGGGCAAAGGCTTAGTCCTGGACTCCGAGGAGCTAAGAAAAAACGGTAGTAGTTATCAGACGTACCAGCGTGTCAACAATGAGATAAATTCACGGACACGTTCTTACAGCAACACATTCAGGCTGATTGAAAAGGTGGTATCCTCCAATAGAGCACACATTACAGATACACTCAAAAAGAGGGTATCTGTAAAGGAAAGGACATGGAAGCTTTCCTTTCCTGTTGATCTGAGGTCGTCTTTGGCCAAGGGAATGTACCTTTTTGACCTCAAGAGCATATATTCAATTAGGGATGCGGAGTTTTCGTACAAAAACATATTCGAGGCCTTTATGAGACTGAAACAGCTTGGGGCAGGAGGAACTGAGATTGACCTTTCCTTTGTTCCAGGTTCCATAGATGGTGGGGAGTACAAAGACACTGTTTTTCTTTTGACTCCCCCTGACCGCATAGAAGATACAGTGAGAAAGGCGATACTTGAGCATGGCATAAGGCTTACAGCACAAGGTGATATCCAATGCTCTGTGATACTGGAGAAAGACAGGCATGGCATCAACCTTCCGTCTAATCTTGACGTTCACGAGAAACCGGGTTGCTTTGATACGGCTCATTTTTGCACCCGCCGAACACTGAACACTCTCCGGCCCTGAAGGGAACGTTGGTATTGCCGGGATCACAATACGGAAGGAAATTCCTTCATCTCCCGGTAGGTGAAAACAGGCCCGTGCATGCAGGTGAACTTGCTTCCTATGCTGCAATGGCCGCATTTTCCAACGCCGCATTTCATGTTTCTTTCAAGGGTGCTAATAATCGCGTCTTCGGCAAGCCCCATCTTCAGCAGGTCAAACACCAAATAAGAAATGATGGCCGGATGCCCGCACAGGATCGCCTTTGTGTTTGAAGGGGATATGGCGGCTTTTTCCAACAAATTAGTCACTGGACCGATGTTTCCTTCCCATTCCGCGTTGGCCTGATACACGGTGGTTACCACCTCGACTTCCTTCTCTTTGCTCCACGCAGTCAAATCGTCCTCAAAAACAATATCTTCCGGCGTCCTTGCGCCATAAAGGAGAGTGAGGCGGCCGAACTCGCTTCGTTTGGCAAGCACATATTGAATCAAGGATCGCAAGGGAGCCAGCCCGATCCCGCCTCCAACAAACAAGAGGTCATGGCCGTAAAGCTGTTCCAAGGGAAAACCATTGCCGTAAGGCCCTCGCAAACAAACCGCATCCCCAACACGATAACGATGGATCTCTCCGGTCAAGAGTCCCATTTTTTTGATGCTCAACTCCAAGCCCTTGGAGGACGTGGGGGACGAACAGATGGAAAACGGGGCCTCGCCACAATTGAAAACAGAGACGAGAACAAACTGGCCCGTTCGGAAAACAAAGCGATCTTGTATTTCCTGATCTGCGAAAGCAAGTGTAAAGGTCTTGATGTCTCCCGTTTCTTCCTTTACCTCCTTAATGAATGCAGGATAAGGGTGATAGATATTGGGGACCACCTCCCTGACCAATGCCTGAGCCCTATCTTTCAACGATATCTCCTGTTTTTCAGCATGATCTCCTCTACCCTGTTTCCTCCGTCTCCGGGATCCCAAGCTGAATACTAAGGGCAGAGGCGATCTCCTCCTTTGTAGCCAAGCCGTCTTCTATGAGCTGTGCGCCCAGGCGTTTGCCTGTGCCGGCCTGTTTTTCAAGGGTCGACTTCAGTTCCTTCCAACTTATAAGCCCTGCGTCGAGCAGTATTTCGCCCAGCCTTAAAGAGGCTTCTCTTGGTCCTTCGGGTTTCTTACAAACCATCCTGATAACATGGATCATGTCGACCCTGCCGAAACATATCTCCACGCACCGCCCGCATCCCACACAGCTAGGACGGTGGTATTTGTCCTGGGCAAAGGGGAGCTTGTGATAAAAACGCCTTCGGAGTCGATGCCCTCTTTCGCGGCGCGGATTGTGACCGCCGGCAAGCCGGGTGAATCCTGCCAGGGTGCAGGCGTCGTGTGTCCTGACCCTTTCTCCTTCCGTATCTGAAACAGGCCGATCCATCATATCGAAACAGTGGCACGTTGGGCATACATAAGCACATCCCCCGCAGTTCTGGCAACGGTTTCCGAGTTCTTCCCACAGATCGTCGTCTATCTCATAACGCATGAATCGCGAGATTGCCGTCTCAAAATCAACTTTTTGCCCGAACTTGCTCTCTGCTTCCAAAACAATCTCATATTGTTCATCTCTATCGCCGCTGGTTGCAGGCCTGAAGAAATAGTCCCATTTTTCAACCAGTTCTCTCCCTCGGGGCCGTCCTATTTCCACAAAAAACCGGTCCCCCAAGTCTGTGAACTGCAAATCATATCCTTGCGTCAAAAACGGCCCGCTCTTTGCGCTTTTGCAGAAACAATTCTCCATTGGTTCGCGACACCCGATATTGATCAATACGGTGTCACTCCTTCTGTTCAAATAGTACCGGTCTTTAAGGTTTTCCTGGAAGACCACATCAAGGAAAAGAATGGCCCATAAATCGCAGGAGCGCAGACCAAAAAAGACCCTTGACACGTTCGGAAGGACCTCCTTGAAGGAATAGTGTCCGTCTTTGCGCTGGTAGCGAAACAAGGTCTCAACGCGAGGCAAAAAGAAACCCTTGGGAGGCATGACCGGCCTGGCCTCAAGGTCAAGTGAGATATCATCTACAGAGGAGACCACTTCAAGAAGGGTATCCCCGTATCGATTCCTCACAGGGGCGATTAGTTCATGTTCTTTTGCGATCTTGCGCAGAAAGCTCGAGAGGTGTTCCTTGTTCAGAATCAATTTGCCCAGCATTATTGCACGCTTTCCACCCGTACCGCACAAACCTTAAATTCCGGGATGTCTGCGCCAGGATCGCAGTGATAATGGGTGAGGATATTGGCAGGGGCCTCAGCAAAGTGAAAAGGGATAAAGACCGTTTTTTCAGGGACATCACGAGTGAGCCTCGCTTTTACTGTGATGTCTCCACGCCGTGAAAACACTCGGACCGGTTTTCCGTCTCTTACCCCTATAGTTTTTGCATCCTTTGGATTGATTTCAACAAAGGCTTCCGGCCCTTCTCTTGAAAGTGCGGTAACTCGCCTGGTCATGCTCCCTGTATGCCAATGCGCGTAAATCCGTCCCGTAGTCAGAAAAAAAGGAAACCTATCGTCAGGCACCTCGGCAGGGGGACGATATCGAACGTATTCGAAGCGACCCCTCCCCCGTGCAAATGATCCTTTGTGGAGAAAAGGGGTCCCAGGGTGATGGCTGTTCGGACACGGCCAGAAGAGTCCCCATCCGTGTTCCAGCCTGTTGTAGTATGCGCCTCCGTAGATTGGGGTCAAAAAGGCGATCTCTTCCATGATTTCAGCAGGCGTTTCGTAATCCATGGGGTAACCCATCCGAGAGGAGAGTTCGCACAGGATTTGCCAGTCCGGCTTGCTTTCACCAACAGGAGAGATGGCCTTTCGAAGTCTCTGAATGCGACGTTCCGTACTGGTAACCGTGCCGTCTTTTTCTGCAAATGATGCCGCAGGGAGGACAACGTCTGCCAGCTCTGCAGTCTCAGTCAAAAAAATATCGGATACAGCCAGAAATTCCATCCCCTTCAGGGCAGCCCGAGTTGACCTAAGATCCGGATGACTAAGGGCCGGGTTTTCTCCCATGATAAACATTCCCCGGACCTTTTTATCACCGGCACTGCGGAACATTCCGATCCCGGTAAGGCCCGGCACAGTGGGGAGATGGGTCTTCCATACGTTTTCAAACTTTTCCCGGATGTTCGCATCTGCGATATTCTGATATCCCGACAGCGTCCCGGGCAGGGCCCCCATGTCACATGCCCCCTGGACATTGTTCTGGCCCCGCAAAGGCCCCACGCCGGTCCACTCCTGTTCCACGTGACCGGTCAGCATAGCGAGGTTGGCGATGGATTGCACATTATCCGTCCCGGAGATGTGCTGGGTAATCCCCATGGAGTAGATGATCATGGCCCGCTTGACACTGGCATACATGCGGGCTGCCCTGCGGAGGTCTTCCAACCTGATGCCGCTGATGGTAACCACATCCTCGATGTTAAAATTCCTGAGCATCTCTGTGAATGCCTCAAAGTTTTCAGTGCGCATCTTGATAAAGGTATCATCAGCGAGGCCATCATCCAGGATCATCTTCATCATGCCGTTAAGCCATATAACGTCCGTGCCGAGGCGGGGCTGGAGGTATACGTGGGCAAACCTGCTCAATGGAATACGCCTTGGGTCCACAACAATCAGCCTGGCACCCTTTGCCAGGGCATCAAAGATAAACCGGGCTATCTGGGGGTGCTGTTCGGTCGTATTGGAGCCTGTCACAAGGATGACCTCGGCGCCGGCAAGCTCTGCAATGGAATTCGTCATGGCACCGGAGCCAAAGGCATTGTTGAGACCAATAACGCTGGGAGAATGGCAGAGCCGGGCACAGTGGTCAATATTGTTCGTCTTCAGGACAGCCCGGGTCAGCTTCATCAGGAGGTAATTTTCCTCATTGGTACACTTTGCTGAAGAGAGCACCCCTAATGATTCTGCTCCGTATTTATCCCTGATCTCCAGCAGCCTTGCGGTAACAAGGTCGAGTGCTTCGTCCCAACTTGCCTTTACAAACCGCCCGTGCCTTCGGATTAGCGGAGATTGGAGGCGGTCCCTGTGGTGTATGAACTCATAGCTATGCCATCCCTTGAGGCACAGATTTCCACGGGTAATGGGGTGTTCTCTGCTGGGGATCACACCTGTGATCCTTCCGTCCTCGACCTCAAGATATAGATTACACCCGCATGCACAAAAGCAGCAGGTGGTTAAAACCCTGTGCATGATGCAAGACCTTATAGACTGGCAATGACAGTGCCAGTCTTTGATGTGTCATAGCCGCCCAACCGGTTCACAAGTTCCTTGAAGGAGTCTGATCGGATTACGTCCAGCATGAGTTGGATTTTTTCGTCCTCAAAAAACTCTTCTGAAATGACGAAGTCATACTCCTCCGTAACAATCGGGACAAAATCGAGTTTCAGGGCCTTGGCTGCTGCATAAATGCCAAGGCCTGTATCTGCTGCACCGCTAAGCACACTCACCGCCACGGACATGTGGGTGAATTCGTCCTGATCATATCCCCTGATGCTTTCCGGTTTAATGTTAAGCTGTGCCAGCCGGTAGTCTAAGAGAATCCGGGTTCCGGAGCCCGCCTGCCTATTGACAAAGGTAATATTGTTCTTAGCCAGATCCTCGATCCCTGAGATACCTTTGGGGTTGCCGCGGGGTACAATCAGGCCTTGCTGGCGAAAAACAAGGTTGACAAGCTTTACCCTAAGGTCAGGAAGGTAACGTTTGATATAGGAAACATTGTAGGTGCCCGTGTCTGTATCAAGAAGGTGGGAGCCTGCTGCATGACAGTATCCGTTTCTGAGAGCGATCAGGCCTCCAAGACTCCCAACGTTGCTTGAGGACAGGCTGAAACGAAAATCCCGCACCCTCATCTGATTCGCCAACACATCGAGGGTGTTATCGTGGCTTCCAACGACTACCACTGTGTTCTCGATTTCTGCAAGATCTTTCAAGAGATCTGCCTCCACAAGATCACCTAACTTGATTCCTTCCACATGATTGGGAATCCGAATAATCCCGTCAGCCTCGGTGAGAGTAGTTACGGAACCTGCGCCTCTGGGAAGAGAGGATGCCACAACCGTGTCTTTCACCCGGCCAAGTCTGACCCTGACAAATTCCTCGACTCCGAGTTTTGATGCGATTTTTCGAGTGGTTCTGACTTTTAACTTGGGCCGCAGTGGTTCCCGTATTCCAAGCATTCTGCAAATGAGAGGCTGGACGAACCTCTCAAACGACATAATAGCCGATACCGTATAACCTGGATTTCCGATTACAGGTTTGTTGCCAATAATACCGAGGAGGGTCGGCTTTCCAGGCATGATAGTAACCCCGTGTACCAGGACCTCTCCAAGCTCGGCAACGACATCTGCAGTATAATCCTCGGAGCCGGCAGATGAACCTGCACTCACAATAACAATGTCGGCATCTCCGGCTGCTGCCGCACGTACCGCATTCAGGATCTCTTCAAAGATATCAGGGACTATGGGGTGGCTCAGATATTCTCCGCCACAGGCCCTAATCAGTGCGCTTAGGATGGCAGAATTGCTTTCAACCACCTTGCCTGGTGGAGGGGTGCCGGATGTGAGATCCTGGTGGGATATGAGTTCTGAGCCGGTTGGTATTATGAGCACGCGCGGTTTTCTTTTGACCTTCACATTGAACAACCCTCCGTTTAGCAGGGCGCCAATCTCATACGGTGAAATCATGTGGTTCTGGGGGAGGATAAGTTCCGTGGCTACGATATCCTCTCCTACCTTTCTGACGTATTGCCATGGATAGGCAGCCGCCTCAATCCGGACGGTTCCATCATCCATATCCACGACATGTTCGATCATAATCACCGCATCTGTTCCCTCGGGCATAATATGACCGGTATTAACAAAAAAGGCATCCTCTCC
>MAXP01000056.1 GCA_001751085.1 Desulfobacterales bacterium C00003060
CGTTCGTAATGTCGGCCCCAAGAATGATCTTTGCCCCTCCGCAGATTAACCCGTAACTTCTGGGCCTTACCGTTTTTAAGGTGGATTTTACACCAAATTCCTTCCAGTTTTTGCCGTAGACTTTGACGTTAAACTGCCCCATGAGTTTTTTCGCCAGAGGCACACGCGCCTCACCTGGCCTGGCGGCCCCGATAAAGGCAATGTCCGATTTCCAGAGCGGCAATATGGGCCGCCGCTGCCGGTGATCATATCGATCGCAGGCGCCCACGAAGTATATGGGATTGGTTATACCGGCCTCCCGATACTCCCGGTGCATGCCCTTGTTAGTTACCAGGAAAAAATTAACAAGTTTACCCCTTTCTGCCACAGAAGGCAAGACCTTCGGGGTCCAGTCTTCGTAATACATCACTGTCTTAATACTGCGGGCGGCGACTGTCTCCAAAACTGCCAGGGGAATGTCTTGCGAATAAATAAAGACCATATCCGGGTTGAAAGAGTCTATTTGGTTCAGTATCCACCTGTTGGTTTTGTTCTTTTTCCGGCGCCGAATCTTGTTCGGATTCAACCAAATAGTTTCGTTGCCTCGCTCCCGGAAAGCCCTTACCAAGTGAGTAGTAGTCTTGGTTCGGCTTTTGGATTTCCCAAAAACGATTATTCTATGCATAATGTTGAGTGTGTTCTCAGTTCTCAATAAATTTGGCTGTTTTGCTTATAGGCTGGACAGAATCGTCAACTTACCCTGCCTGATTGAGAAGTTTCGATCTTGCTTCGTTACTAGCCGATTTCTTTGATGATTTCTTCCAATGACATCCTGGCGTATTGCGCCTCAAGTCCACGCCTTAGTTTGATTACTCCCCCCAAACTCGACAGGGCTTTGAACAGAGCGATGGCATAAACCGTGTCCACTTGAAGTAGACGCAACGGCAGTCGAAAAAAAATCCATGGGAAATGGGACAGAATAAGCTTGCTGGTCGATAGATGGAGCCACAGGTAAAAAAACCTATTTCTTCTTCTGATGACCTTTACTCTCTTTGCCGGGAAGAAACGTTCAATCGTGCCCTGATGATCGTGGACAACCCTGCTTTCCGGTTCAAACAAGGTCTGCCATCCTCTCTGCCAAGCCCGGGTGCAGATGTCCTGGTCTTCATAATAGAAGGGCTTGTACAGTGGGAGAAATCCGCGAAGCTGAAGAAACATCTCTTTCCTAAAAACAATCGATCCACCAGAGGCATAAAGGCTTTTCAACGGCTTGCCCCTGCAAGCCATGTGCAGGGCATCTCCCAGAGCCCATTTGCGTTTTCTGATTTCGCCTCGAACAATTTTCCCCAGATTCCAGGAAACCCTCATCGGTTTCCCCCGGTCATCACAGATAAGAGGGGAAACAGAAAAGGTATCATCTCGACTAAACCAGCGAACAAGGGGAGCGATGAAATTCCGATTGGGGCGTACGTCCGAATTCAACAAGATGATTATCTGGCAAATGGACGATTTTATGCCCGTGTTAACTGCTTCGGCAAAGCCTTTGTTGGTGTCATGCAGGACAACCTTGATCTCAGGAAAATCTTCCCAAATCAATTTGACACTCTTGTCCAGGGAGGCATCGTCAACCACAATGATTTCGCATTCTCCAGGATAGGCGTGGGCCGCTTCAACGACGCTTACAAGGGTTTTGGACAGAATCTGCTCGCCGTTATAATTGGGAATGATTATGCTTACCGGAGTCCCCGTCATTTCTTCACCTGATCGCATTTATTACCTCTGAGGCGTTCATGTACAAAGGTTTCACAACAATCCATCTTATCCACCAGAACCAGAAGAACCCCCAAGATAAAAGCAAAAGGATACAACGAGTATTTTGAGTAAAATGGAAAGGTCAAGCCGCAGTGGATGAACCAGCACACGAAGGTCACTATCATGCACTTCAGGAGAATACGCCTTTTCTTATTGCCTGTTTCTTTTGTCCTTTTGATAACCTCAAAAAACAAGAATCCCAGTCCCCCAAAAACCAAGACTGCTCCAATAATACCATTTTCATACAATATCTCGAGAAAATAATTATGGGGAAAAACGAACATACTATATTCCGGAACTGAATATTTAGGGAAGAACACGCGAACACTGCCAATTCCGTTCCCTGCTATCCAGGCCATCAAGGTATTATCTTTGAGCATTTTCCATGCATCTGCCCAAAACTGGAGTCTCTCTTCGGTTGACAGGGTCAAAATCAGGTCTATAATTTTACTGACAATATCAGCATACTGCGTGGCACATAGGACAGCAAGAATGGAAAGTATCAGCATTGTGCCAAGCCTTTTATGCTGGCGTTTAGCAAGAAAAATAACCACAAAAAGAGCCCCGCAGGTAATCGCTAAGCAAGCAGGACGAGAGCCGATTTGCAGAAAAAGGTCGGCATCCAAAATGCCCACAGGGACGAATATGAATCTGTACCATCCAGTGTTTACGCGAAAGAAATAAACGATCAGCGGGAGGCTCAAAAGAGCAAAGCTTGCCAGATAGTGAGGGTTGGCATAGGTACCAAAAGGCATGTTGCAGAGACAGCGAGCCGCAAATTGCCAGCACACAGAGAGGGCTAATACGGCGCCTAACAAGGGGGTTATCCGGTCATCGATTTCCTTTCTGCTGAGGCAATGAATGGCAAAAATTATGCTGAGCATTTTTACCAGGATGACCATATGCCGCGGCTGGCTGAACGGAACCAGCAGACTCGCAAGCAAAAGGTAGGTGCAGATGCCAGCGGTCAGCAAGTAGCCGAAATGTATTTTTTTTATCTGGTAATCCCCGACCAGGACATTAATAATCAGAAAAAAACCGGTGATCTTTATGCACACCTCAACCCCGCCACGATTGAGGGCAAAGAAAAAGAAAAAGATTCCGGATAACGCCGCAATCAGCCAGTATTCACTGGTAAGTATTTTTTTTATTGTTTCAAGTTTTACTCGGGACACTGATACCTTTCTTCTTTTGCATTATCGATGTTGTCGTGGTTCCATGTTGCCCCTGCCAGGCCAATGTGTGCAGTCGCCTCTCCCATGGCATTTCTGTCAGCAGAGCTAAGATCATGTCAAGAAAAGCGTAACCGTTCACGGGTTCAGAGGTTCAGGGTTCAGGGTTCAGCGAAACTCTGAACCGTCCCGCCTGCCTCGCAAGCTTGGC
>MAXP01000057.1 GCA_001751085.1 Desulfobacterales bacterium C00003060
GGAGACGTCCATTATAAATAAAAAGCGCCCTTTGATGCTACAAAGGCCGCTTTTTGTTGTTAGTTCGGAATTGCTAAGATCTTCATATCTTATTGAAATACCTGTCTTTACGGCCAGTTCTGTTAAATATTGATATGTTTTTTCCGGTGTCATGGGCTGTTCGAGAGTCTAAAAGCGGCCGACAACCTTGCGTGGTCGAAGTTCCTGTGGACATTGTCTCAGGAAGTACCGGTCCGTCATGCCGGCTATAAAATCGCGAACTATCTCTTCGGGTTTGTTATTCAGGCGATAGTCCTCAGACATGTCAGAGAGATATTCCTTGAAGATGATGGAGTCCTGGTTCCCTTCGCGAAGGTCCCGGAGGTAACGTTCATGTAGTAGTTGAAAGAGCGCTTTGATCTTTCGGTGATGTGGCTTTATTTTGGGGTTGAGGTATATGTGAGTTAGATTGAATTCCTTGAGGATCTTGAGGGCCTCTGATATCTTCCGGCTGAACCTAATAGCTTGTTTCTGGTAGCTGTTTTTGATGAGATCGGTCACGAGGGTGAATACAATCGTGCCATTGGTGTTTCCCAATCGCTGCACACATATCTTGGGAATCTGACTTCTCTCCAAGAGATTCAGACGTATAGCATCTTCAATATCTCGCCCAATATAGCTGACAGTATCAGCCATGCGTACTACACATCCCTCGAGGGTCATCGGTGTCAACGGCAGAGAGGGGTCGGCCCCTTTGCTGGCGAGCTCTTCGTCAAGTGCGTCAAAGGTCTTGTCGCGATCTGGATAGAGTTCATGACTGTGAATCTCACCATCATGACACAGTATGCCATCCAAGACCTGAAGCGTTAGGTTGCATCCCCTACCCTTCCTCTCAATGTGCTCCAAAAATCTGACACTTTGAAGATTGTGCTGAAATGGTTCAATTCCATGGGCTTTTGACAGCTTGGACAGATATGCTTCGCCATCGTGACCAAAGGGGCAATGACCAATATCGTGGCCAAGGGCGATGGCTTCAATGAGGTCTTCATTCAGTCCGAGGAAACGGCCTATTGTGCGAGAGATCTTGCAGACCAGTTGAACATGAAGCACCCTGTGGGTGATGTGGTCATTGTCCACCAGATAGAAAACCTGGGTCTTGTCAATATAGCGCGTGTAGGCCAAGGAATGGAGGATGCGATCAGAGTCCACTGCATAGTGCTGCCTGTATCCGGTGTCGATGCGTTCTTCGGGAAAACGGCGGATGGCATCCTTGGTATAAGCAGCCAGAGGTGAAAGAAAACGCTCTTCCCGCTCGTTGAGGCATTCTCTTATTTTGTGCAAATTGATTGAATCAGATCTGTTCATTTTCTATCATTTCATCGAAAAGCTTGTAAAAATTGATCCCCGCTTGCTTGAACCCCTCTTTTCCGTATTTCATGTTTGCCTCCAGTACCCAGTATCGACCATTAGAAAAGCAGATGTCCAGCCCTACGTCATCCATCTGGCAAAGTCGGGCCGTGCTATGAGCCAGGGCCAGGCCTTCCTCTGGAATGTTATCAAAACTGATAGCGGCGCCTTGTGACACATTCGTACGAAACTCACCTGGGCACGCGATGCGCCAGTAGGCATGGATAATACGGCCACGAATTACAATAACGCGAAGGTCTCGGTCTATTTCAAGGTATTCCTGGATATAGGCAGTGCGCGTCAATCTGTTGTATGAGGCAAGTTCATCCTCATTGCGGATAAGGTATATGCCTCTGCCGAGAGCTGACCCTCGGGGGATCTTGGCCACAAAGGGGAATTGAAAGTACTGTAATATTTTCAACTTTTGGAAATCTCCATAAAAAACACGAGTCTTGGGATGAGGTATCTTAAGGAGGTTGAAAAGGGCTGTCTGCTTGATCTTGTCCTGCACATATTTATACGTATGATAACTGGGAAAGGTCCGTTTTCCCATGGTATCAAATATGTCGGCGTAAAAGGACGTAGGATAATAGATCACGTCCGATCTGCGGATCAGATCTATTTGCCAGTCCTCATAGTCAGAAAGATTTGTCCGAACTCCCAGGGAAATCACATTTTTGCAGTGTCTCAACCTTCTCTCTATGGCTATCCTTGGTTCTCTTATCACAGTCGTTGCAAAACCTCCCGACCTGCGCCCTTAGCATACTCATATAAATCTACCATGGATAGACCAAAGTGTAAATCGGCTTCAGGATCTATGCCGAGGTATACCTCGGAAGGTCATAAATTGAGGTTTTTTCGGTGAGCAATGAGCATCAAGAGCAAG
>MAXP01000058.1 GCA_001751085.1 Desulfobacterales bacterium C00003060
AGGGGCTGGACAGATGGTTCCCGGCTCACAGATGGCTTTTATGAACTGGGGTGTTCTCTACGAAGAAGAACCGGTTAAAACTCTTTTCAGACACGAAAATCGTTAGACATATCGGTCTGAAGCTGGATAAAAATCCTTATCTCGATATAGAGTACTTCGAACTGAGGAAATTCAGACAGCAGGTTCTGAAATTGACTGGATGGTACAACTCAACTTTGGGGATTATATTTTAATCAAATAATCGACCGCTTGCGACCCATTTCTGCCCCATCTACCCCACCTACCCGCATTTTCCCGCAATCATGAAATCCCCTCGCACCCCAAAAACCACTATCGAGCGACCTCATCAGTACATAAACAAAACCCGCCTTTTCTCGCTTATGTATGTGTAAGGTTTTTATGAAAAAAGAAGTATTTATAAGCAGTAAACCGTAATATTTCTTTACACATGCAGATTTCGCAACAATGGCATGAATATCTCGTGGTGCAAGTCACATAAGAAAGTAGGGCCACCTGAAATGAGTTGGCTGAGATATTCAGAATCTTGGAAATCGGGGTGCTGCGAACGTTATGGGCTGCATGCAACGTATTCGCAGGTTTTTATCCAGCGAAAGAATATCGCCATTGATGACAGTTCTACCGCTGATCTCTTCGACCGTGATCCAGCCGCCTGTTTTTATATATTCCAATATCCCCCCAGATATCCGAGATGCCGTTGTCATCGGTAACACATCTGCCGTTAGGTTATCTAATAGTTTTAGAACATCTGTTTCGAAACATTGTTTCTAAACAATGTTTCTTATGGCCTTATAAGCCCTCGTAATAATGGTAGTGTGATCACGGTTTAAAAAATCCGGGATGCATGGGGATTTGCCCGATTTAGGTGCTGTGGTAATTGTATCGGAGCGCTGGTAAGTATCGCTTCAGTAACACTAAATAAAATAAGAGGTGAAGAATATGAACATTAGAACCATTGAAAGAACAGAAAGACAGCAGAGGATTGTGCCAGTCCATGAATGTTGCTGTATGTTTGTCCCCCCCCATGTTCTTGAGAACATGGCAAGGGCTGGAATTGAGGAAGCTCGGTTGACCATTCAGCAAAGCAGGTTGAGCCGTGAAAAAAGAGCGGTTGGGCCTACGAATATGGAAATGTTTGCAGGAGTTACACCAGTAGGGCAAGCGCACCGGCAAATATATGATTGCGAAAGTGGGTGGATACAGCGGGTTGAGCCGGTCGCCCGAGGCGAAGGTGCCCCAGTCCACGTAGATCCTGCTGTGAATGATGCCTACGACCACCTCGGCAACGTTCGTGACTGCTTGAAGCAGGTGTTGAACCGGAATTCCCTCGACAACAATGGCATGGACTTGATCTGCAATGTTCACTTTGGCGAAAAGTACAACAACGCTTTTTGGGATGGCGATGAGATTACATTTGGTGACGGAGACGGTAAAATCTTCGTCAATTTTGCCAAGTCTCTCGATGTAGTAGCCCATGAACTGGGTCACGGCGTTGTGCAGTGGACTGCCAATTTCGTGTATAGTAAACAGCCTGGTGCACTACATGAACATTTTGCTGATGTGTTTGGGAGCGTGATTACACAATATGCTGAGGGGCAAACCGCAGATGACGCAGATTGGCTAATTGGCGACGAGATTATGGGACCTGAACTCTATGGGGAGGCGCTTCGTTCCATGTGTGCACCAGGGACTGCCTATGATAATGATCTCTTAGGCAAGGATCCGCAGCCGGATCATATGAGAGACTATTATACTGGTTCCGGGGATAATTATGGTGTGCATATCAACAGCGGAATTATGAGCAAGGCTTTTTGCCTTGCGGCACGAGAGAAAGGGATCGGGACGGAAAAGGCAGCGCTGATCTGGTACACCGCATTGCAGAGACTCTGGTCTACAGCGGATTTCAATGATGCTGTCGGACAGATTGTGAAAGCTGCACGGCTTCTTGTAAAGGATGGGAAAGTAGGAGCAGGAGCACCGCAAAAGGTACGAGCAGCTTTCAAGGCGGTAGGACTGCCCGCCCCTTAGGCCGGCTTGGTTTCGGCTCGCCCCCTGTACATCATGAAAGGACAGGGGGCTGCCACACAATCGGAATACCATAGGTAGTTATCATGCGTATCGACTTTGAGTGTTCAGGCGGATATGCCAACATAAGGTTAGCATACCATGTGGATACAGATGAACTTCCACAGGAAGTTGCCAATGAAATATTGGAGCTTGTGGAAAGCTCAGGGATCTTTGATCTTCAACAAAGTGAAGTTGCACCCACTTCTGAAGGCCCCCCCGATGTGTTCTTCTATCGGATCTCGCTATACGAAGGCACTAAGAGGAAATCGTTGCATTTTAACGATGTTACAGCTCCTGCTACGTTACAACCTTTATTGGCGCTTTTACAAGAGCTTGCATGGGAACAGATTCGAAAAGGCGAATAGTACCAATGTCTAGGTAGTTTTGAATAGATGAGGTGTGCTATAAATATGCAACGCCGAGGATATTGCGAGGTTGAGTGGCCGAAGCTTCAAAAAATATGATTTAAAAACCACGGTTTAAAAAATCCGAGGTGCACGGGGATTTGCCTAATTTGGGCGCTGTGGTAAGTGCATCAGAGCACCGGAGAGGTGCTATATAACCACTCAAAACAGGAGGTATATAAAATGGAAGAAATCGAAGAAAATAGAACATATCGGTTCGGATGGCTCCCGGATTATCCCGATTTCAGGGATTATACGGAAGATATGAAAGAACTTAAGCCCATGCTCAGAAAAACGAGTGTGAGGTCTCCCGATAAGGTTGCAAAAACTGCTAGCCTTCCGGCTTCGGTTGACCTGAGAGCGTGGTGCTCTACTGTTGAGGATCAGAAAGCTCTTGGCTCGTGCACAGCAAATGCGGCAGCAGGGATTATAGAATACTTTGAGATGAGAGCGTTTGGAAAGTACATCGATGCTTCTCGGCTCTTTATCTATAAGACGACTCGGAATCTTATGCACGTAGCAGGTGATACCGGTGCCTTTCTCAGATCTACAATGGGCGCCATGGTGCTCTTCGGCGTTCCCCCAGAGGAATACTGGCCATACACCGACGAGAAACCTACCCCACCCATCATTCCAGAATACCATTTTGATCTGGAACCGCCTGCTTTCTGCTATGCT
>MAXP01000059.1 GCA_001751085.1 Desulfobacterales bacterium C00003060
CGGGCCATAAAGGGTATAGGTGTAACATATGCCACATCCACAATGGGCGCTGACCATACGGCAGGGTATGCTGTAGCAACGAACATCATGAAAGTGGGCGGTGATGTTGATCCCCTGAAAGCAGAGGGCCAGGTTAAATTGTCCAAGGACCTCCAGGTTGCAACTGCAGCCATCGACACATGCGGGCTTTGCCTGTTCGTGGCTTTTCCGGTTATGGACATCCCGGATGCCTTCGATGCAATCGTGGATATGGTAAATGCCAAGTATGGCCTGTCATTGACCGGTGACGATGTTGGGTCTCTTGGGCAGCGGGTACTCAAAACTGAAAGGGATTTTAACGCCCGGGCAGGTTTTACACCGGCCGATGATCGGCTGCCTGAATTTTTTAAGCTGGAGAAGCTCGCACCCCATGACGAGGTTTTTGACGTTCCTGATGAGGAGTTGGATACGGTTTTTAATTTTTAGATAAACATTGACGTCGTTTGTAACTTCTCAATAAACCCAGGCATTCATACTGCTTCCCCCTTTTGCAAAGGGGGATTGAGGGGGATTTTTCCAATACCGCCCAAACTTTTTGAGCGCTTACCGGAAAAGAGCCTTAGCGGCCAGATTTGTTCCATTACAAACGGATGAAATGGAGATGCAAGATAGAATTTCTTACCGTTCACTACTGAAACTGTTGCTGGAAACGGTAGTTTGTTTCCTGGTTGTCTGTATGCTCAGCTTGCCGGCATCGGCGCTAAAAGAATCTTTCCCGCTGCTGGAACTAACAAACCGGCGATTCACTGGAGATCTGGACGCCATGCGCAAACGGGGCATGATCCGGGTGCTTGTGAGCTATAACAGGACCAACTTCTTTCTCTCCGGACGGGCTGAGCAGGGGTTCGAGTACGAACTGATGGAACAGTACGGAGGGTTCATAAACAAGACGGTTTCCCGTCGCCATCTTCGCACTGAGCTGATCTATATCCCGGTGCCTTTCGACCAGTTGCTTCCAGCCCTTTCGGAAGGTAGGGGCGATATCGCCGCCGCCGGGCTGACAATCACACCGGAGCGAGAGCGTTTGGCCACCTTTACCCGACCCTACATTACTCACGTAAAAGAGATCCTGGTGACCGGCTTTGCAGCGGAGGGTCTGAAACATCTGGAGGATCTTGCCGGACAGCAGGTTCATATCCTGCGAGGTAGCAGTTATGTTGAACACCTGAGGCATCTCAACAATCGATTAAAAAATCAAGGATATAAGCCGGTGATCATCCAGCAGGTAGACGAAAACCTCCAGACCGAGGACCTGCTCGAGATGATTAATGCAGGGGTACTTGAAATGAGCATAGCAGACGAACACATCGCCCGGCTCTGGACCCAGATTCTTCCCAAAACTCGGCTCCGGCCCGATCTGGTTATCAACGAAGGCGGTAGAATCGCCTGGGCAGTGCGCAAGGAGAATCCTAAACTGTTGGAGAATCTCAACAGATTTATCAAACACCACAAAAAAGGAACCCTGATCGGCAATGTGCTATTCAAGCGCTACTACAAGAACGCTAAATGGATCAAGAACCCTGTCAGCGAGAAGGAACGGAAGAAGCTGGAACTGGTAACGGAGCTGTTCAAGAAGTACGCAGGGCTGTACGATTTCGACTGGCTTGCCATCACCGCCCAGGCCTACCAGGAATCAGGGCTTGACCACAGTAAGGTGAGCCCGGCGGGGGCCATTGGCATCATGCAGATGCTCAAGTCAACCGCGGGATCTAAAAACGTCGGTATCCCCGAGATTGGGAAACTGGAAAACAACATCCATGCGGGGGTAAAATATATGGCTTTCCTTCGCAAGCACTATTTTTCCAAACCCTGGATCTCCCCAGAGGACCGGATGTATTTTTCCTATGCCGCATATAACGCGGGCCCGGCAAAGGTGAATCTAATGCGTGATCGTGCCAGGAAGACAGGGTTGGATCCTAATCGATGGTTTGACAATGTGGAGTTAGCTGCCCTTCGCTTAGTAGGGCAAGAGACGGTGCGTTATGTCCGTAATATCCTCAAATACTATACGGCTTACCGTCTATCATTAGCGGTGCCGCTCCATAGTCGAGCAACAAAC
This sequence comes from Desulfobacterales bacterium C00003060, assembly GCA_001751085.1. GTDB lineage: Bacteria > Desulfobacterota > Desulfobacteria > Desulfobacterales. The sequence continues at coordinate 2,099 of MAXP01000059.1, forward strand.
TGATGTAGAAGGTCAGGTTGCGCTTTAACCAAAGGAAATCACCATAAGGTAGGGGATACATATGGTACTGGATGATTTTAAACCGATAGAGATCCAACACAAAGAGATATTTAAACACTTCTTTCTTCAGGACCCTCCTC
>MAXP01000060.1:0-1031 GCA_001751085.1 Desulfobacterales bacterium C00003060
TCGGCTCATACTCCTTCCGGGCACGTGCAGATTGGAGACCCTTACACACAAAAAAAGATGCACGACTTTCTCCTTGAAGCCCGCGATGAGGGGCTCATCACGTTTATCACAGACAATGGCGGCGGAGGGCTCTCATCATCCATCGGGGAATCGGCCTGCTTCAGCAACGGGTGTGTCGTTGAGCTTGATAAGGTTCCTCTCAAATATGAAGGCCTGGACCAATGGGAGATCTGGGTCTCTGAGTCTCAGGAACGGATGACGGTTGCTATAAAGCCCGAGCATCGACAACAATTTATGGCCCTTTCCGAAAAGCATGCGGTGGAAAGTACGGTCATTGGTCGCTATACTGACACCGGAAGTCTCCACATTACTTACAATGGCCAAACATGCGCATATGTGAACCTCGATTTGCTCAGGTCACAGTTTCCCCAGTGGACCTTTGAGGCGGAATGGACGCCGCCGGAGATGAGAGGGCTCTATGAGCCTGTGCTCGCCGAGCCGGACGATGCATCCGGTTTGCTCCTTGACATCCTTTCCCGGCCCAATATCTGCTCAAAGGAATGGATCGTACGGCAGTATGACCATGAGGTGCAAGGAACAAGCGTGATCAAGCCCCTTGTGGGAAAGGATCGGGACATCAACAGCGATGCTGTTGTTATCCGGCCTGTCCTCGACTCTCTCCAGGGGTTGGTCGCAGCCCAGGCTCTGCTGCCCACCTATTCCCGGATAGATACCTACCATATGGTGGCCTGTACCATAGATGAGGCAGTGCGCCGTGTGGTGGCTGTAGGCGGCGACCCTCATCATATCGGGGGCGTGGACAACTTTTGCTGGCCATCGGTGCAATATGATTCCAGGGATAACCCTGACGGCAAGTACAAGGCCGCGCAATTGGTGAGAGCGAACTGGGCCCTCCGGGATGTGTGCCGGGCCTATGAGATTCCACTCCTTTCGGGAAAAGACAGCATGTACGTGGATGGACATCTCAGGGGACGATACGGCGAGACCCATAAGGTTTCTGCCCTTCCCAC
>MAXP01000060.1:1103-13325 GCA_001751085.1 Desulfobacterales bacterium C00003060
GTGGGTGAAACCAAAGAAGAGCTGGGTGCTTCCGAGTACTATGAACAGTTCGGCTACGTCGGGCTCCGTGTCCCCAAGCTTGAACCTGAGTCCAGGATGAAATGCTATACGGCCTTGAGCCAGGCCATCAAGGATGAGCTGGTCGCATCTTGCCACGGGATTTACCGCGGAGGTCTGGGGGTTCACCTGGCCCTTGTGGCCATGGGTGGAGGGCTCGGCATGACCATTGACCTGTCCTGTGTGCCAAGCACGGAAGCAGACGAAGATTATGTTATCCTCTACTCAGAGACACCCGGCCGATTCATTGTGACCATTGATCCGGGGGACAGGTTTTCCTTTGAATCTCTTATGTGCAACCATCCCCATGCCCGTATCGGAACGGTTTCGAGGGAGCCTGAACTTGTCATACAGGGGTTGAAAGGGCAGCCCCTTATCCATTTGCCGGTGTCTGAACTCAAGGCGGCCTGGAAACGCCCTTTCGGAGGGCTTATGTAAACAATCCACGCCCACGGGGCCTTGAGGGCTTGTCCGTCATTGAATCGTTTTATGGAATATTGGAGTAATGGAGTAATGGAGTGATGGAGTGATGGAAAAACCAAACCCAGAGAACCTGAGGTATTTTACGTCTTGTTCCAATACTCCAACACTCCAACACATACGTACAGGCAGAGCCAAAGAACTCTGACCCCGCCCAGAGGGGGGGGTCCTGGACACAATAAATGGTAACCGTCCAAGGGTGAACTGATACTACAAATGATGGAAAATCAGACCACAGGCAGGGGTGTTCAAGTGCTGGTCCTTGCGGGCTATGGTCTAAACTGTGATCATGAGACCGCTTATGCCTTTGCACTGGCCGGGGCTGATCCCGTACGTGTTCACATCAACGCGCTTGTCTCAGGAGAAGTCTCGCTTGAAGACTATGACATCCTTGTATTTGATGGAGGCTTTAGCTGGGGTGACGACCATGGAGCCGGAGTCCTCGAAGCCGTACGCCTCAAGTACAACATTGGCCCCGCACTCGATCGGTTTATAGAGAAAGGAAAACTCGTCCTGGGGATCTGTAACGGGTTTCAGGCCCTGGTAAACCTCGGTTTTCTTCCTGGCATTGATGGAGATTATAAGACAAGGCGTGTCGCCTTGACCTTTAACGATTGTGGGAATTTCAGGGATGACTGGGTGACCCTTTTGGCAAACCCGGATTCCCCCTGTGTCTTCACCAGGGGGATAAGCAGACTGGAGCTACCAGTACGGCACGGTGAAGGCAAGTTCTATGCCCCCCCTGAGATCACCCAGCGTCTGATTGATCAACACCAGGTAGTATTTCAATATGCCGCACCCTCAGGGGAGACAGCTCAAGGGCGATTCCCGTACAACCCCAACGGTTCAGTCCGGGACATCGCCGGGATATGTGATCCAACTGGTCGCATATTTGGTCTCATGCCCCACCCAGAGGCCTTTAACCACTGGACGAATCATCCTGATTGGACTCGAACAAAAGTGTTTATGAAGCGTCACGGGCAATTGATCAAGCCTGAGCCCACGGTTGGCGTCAGGATCTTCAAGAACGCGGTTGAGTACATCCAAAAAAACCAGCGCTGAGGCCCAATCTTCCTCTTTTTCCTTACCACGGCCCCAGGCGCTTGTATCCAGTCGTGTCAAAACCCATCATTCTATCCTTGCAACTCCCATCTTCTCATGTCAGAACATACCTTCGAGGTATGAATTCCATGAGCTTGCCATTTATCGAAAATCGCCTCTTCCTGACAGGGTATAGTATTGTATTTGCTCTTGTATTGCTGCTGGGGACCGGATGCGGAGGGTTACGCCAATCTGCAATTCGTAATGCTGCCGGGGTGTTTCTGGACCCACCCGGATCAAATGTATTCGTCCAGGACGATGATCCTGAATTGATTCGCGACGCCTTCCCATTTATCCTGAAGACTTGTGAAGCATTGCTGGTTTCTGACCCGAAGAATCGCGGTCTCTGCCTGACCACGGCTCAAGCATTCGTGAAGTACGCCAATGGATTTGTACACGCAGAGGCAGAGCGGTTAGAAGAACTGGATTTTCGGCGTGCCCGGTATCTTCGCCGCCGAGCGACAAAACTGTACCTGAGGGGACGAGATTATGCCCTTGCCGGGCTGACGCTTGATTATCCTGACTTTGAAAGGAGATTGCGCCAAGATCCTCAACGTGTCCTGCACGGTTTAACAAAGAAGGATGTGGCCCTGCTTTATTGGGCTGCAGCGGGTTGGGCAGGGGCCATTTCTACGGATGTGAATAACATGTCTCTTGTAGCGGAACTTCCCATTGTAGAGGCGATGATGCGCCGGGCACTGGAACTCGACGAGAGTTTTGATTACGGGGCCATACATGAGTTTTTTATAACATATGAGGGGGGACGATCAAGAGCTATGGGGGGCAATGCCGAACACGCCGTGGAGCACTTTGATCGAGTTGTGAGTCTCACCCGGGGCAAGAAGTCCTCGCCCTATGTATCCCTGGCGTCATCCGTGGCAGTGCGCAAACAAGATTNNNNGTAAACATATTGTCGCAGGAAAAGGCACGGTGGTTGCTGGATCAGCGCCCGGGGCTTTTTTGGGATTATGAGGAGGCTGAACCGTGAAGACAGTGGTTCTGTGGGTATGTTTTTTTGTGCTTGTGACTGGAGTTGCTCCCACATTTTCACAGGTCATCAAGCTTGGCACGATCGCTCCTGAGGGCTCGCCCTGGCATGAATCCATGTTGGAAGTAGGCCGGAAGTGGAAAGAGCTAAGTGGTGGCAAGGTTAAGCTAAGGATTTATGCTGGAGGAGTGGCAGGGGACGAAACGGACCTGTTGCGCAAGATCCGCATAGGGCAATTGCACGCCACTGCCCTCACAAGCACAACGTTGCACAATATTGTTCCTGACATCGAGGCCATCACATTCCCCATGTTGGTAAGGAATGATGGGGAGCTTGATTACCTTATGGAAAAGCTGGGCCCTGACCTCGAAGCCCGTTTGGCCAAGAAGGGATTTAAGGTGCTTGCATGGAGTACGGCTGGGTGGGCCCACTTCTTTGCAAAGGAACCTGTCATAACACCCGCTGACATGAAAAAGCGGAGACTATTCGTGTGGGGCTCGGATATTACTTTATTGGAATTGCTGAACAGCTCGGGATTCAATCCTGTCCCTTTGTCTGTCATCGACTTGCTGCCGGCGTTGCAAACCGGCCTGGTGGACTCGTTTGCCGCGCCTCCGGCAGCGGCGCTATCTTTCCAGTGGTTTGCACTGGCGCCTAATATGACGGGTTTTCCGTGGCAGCCTCTTCCGGGAGCAACGGTAATCTCAATAAAGCAATGGAATAGGATTCCTGCGGACTTGCGGCCGTTACTTGAAAAGGCCGCCCGCGAGGTCGGGGGCCGGTTGCAAAAGCGAATTCGCAAATTAGAACACGATGCAATTGAGGCCATGATAGACCACGGGCTTACGGTTCATGCAGTCCCCCCGGAGGTCGAGGAAGAATGGAGAACGATTGTTCGGGAAAAAGGATATCCCGCCTTTGTAGGGCCGCGTTTTTCCAAAGATATGTTCGATACTGTTCGCAGCATACTGGATGAATACCGTGCATCCGGGGGCCATTAGGGGCACCCAATGAAACCTGATGCCGACAGCCTTGTTCCATCAGTGAGTGTCTCCGGCCGTCTATGTTGGTGGGCAGACCGGACCGAAGATGCGATCCTGGTCGTTGCGCTGCTCCTCATGGCGTTGATCCCGGTTGTGGAGTTCGTCGGGCGTACATGGTTCAGTGTCGGCATTGCCGGTGCAACGGATTACGTCCAGCACCTTACCCTGTGGATCGGGTTTCTTGGCGCTATGCTCGCTACACGGGAAGGCAAACACCTTAAAATCGCCGCGGCCGCGGAATGGCTTCCCGCGCGCGTCAACTGTGTCGTGGATTGTCTGGTTGCCTTCATATCGGCTGCTGTTTGTGCAGGGTTGTTTGGCGCCAGCCTGCAATTGGTCGTAGCCGAAGCGCCCGGATTGCCGTCGTGGACAGCCAGGATCATACCTGATTTTGTCGAGCGTTGGCTCGACCCCTTTGGTCTCTTTGAGAGCGGTGGTTTGACGACTATCGGAGGTTGGATTCCAATCTGGGTCGCCGAAGCCGTTATGCCCTTTGGCTTTGCCGTCATGGCCATTCGATTCATACTCCGTGCCTCAAAGCACAGTTGGGTGAGAATGCTGGTCGGGCTCAGTCTTCCGGCAATGATCCTGCTGCCGGCCCTTCTTGCCGACTCCGCTTCACAACTTGTTCTGCCTGGGTTGATATTGCTAATCGTGGCAGCAATCCTGGGTGCACCCATCTTCATCTTGCTGGGTGGCGCGGCTCTCTTGCTTTTCTGGGGTAACGACGTAACGGTTGCCGCCATACCCGTCGAGACGTATCGCATCGTGGCATCACCGATCTTTCCGACGATACCACTATTTACGCTGGCAGGCTTCTTACTCTCCGACGGGCACGCCAGTGAACGCCTTGTTCGAGTCTTCAATGCGCTGTTTGGATGGATTCCGGGTGGATTGGCAGTAGCCGCTACGCTGCTTTGTGCCTTCTTTACGACATTTACGGGGGCATCCGGCGTGACCATTCTTGCACTCGGCGGGTTGCTGCTGCCTGTGCTCTTGAAAGGCCGTTTCAGAGAGGGATTTTCCATTGGACTGCTGACCTCAACAGGTAGTCTTGGGTTGCTCCTGCCCCCTAGCCTCGTTATTATACTGTATGGCGTGATCGCCCATGTGCCGATTACTGACATGTTCAAGGCCGGACTCGTACCAGGGGCTTTGCTGATTGCTCCTTTTTGTCTGGCTTGCATGTGGCAAGGGCTTAAGACCGGTGCCGGCCGCACCCCATTTCGTCTTCAAGAAGCCGTTCGTGCGATCTGGATCGCAAAATGGGAAGTCATCATGCCGATTCTTGTGTTGGGGCTTATCTTCAGCGGATTCTGCACCTTGGTAGAAGCTTCTGCCATCTTGGTGGTGTATGTGGTGATCGTGGAGGCCTTTATCTATCGCGATTTGAGCCCCAAAGGACTCTTTGCCACGCTTGTCAAATGCGGCGCCCTGGTGGGAGGCGTGCTTATTATTCTTGGGATGGCCATGGGACTGACGAGCTATCTTGTTGACGCGCAGATCCCCATGCATGCTGCCGCATGGGGTGCAAAACACCTTCACAGCAAGTGGTTGTTCCTGTTGGCATTAAACGGAGGGCTAATCCTTGTCGGATGCTTAATGGATATCTTCTCCGCGCTGGTTGTGGTCGTGCCTCTGATCCTGCCTATGGCCGACGCATTCGGTGTCCATCCAGCCCATCTCGGGATTATTTTTCTGGCCAATCTACAGTTAGGCTACATCACACCGCCGGTCGGCATGAACCTGTTTCTCGCTTCCTTTCGTTTCGAGAAGCCGCTAACCCGTATTTCTTGCTATGCCTTGCCCTTCCTGTTGATCATGGCTGTAGTCGTGCTGCTTATCACATACATTCCCTGGTTAAGCGTAGGGGTGATGGAATTGCTAAAATAATTGAAAACAACTCGCTTATAAGTGAGCCTGGCCCGGATAAACCGGGCAATCCGAAATCCGAAATCCGAAATACTATAGAACTCCCGTGAGCAGCATCACTTCACAGTGCAGGCCTGATCTGAAAGTGGGATTTCCTGTGGAGGGGTCTTTTTGGACGTGATCTCGGGCACAAATTCCTGTTTACCGGTAAGCTTATCACCTTTTTTCCTAAGCCATAAGAATGCGCCGGATAAAGCCAGGAGCCCAAAGATGCCCACAAGAAAATTCTCGTTAACTGAAACGAACTTGGATAGCGCATATCCGAAAACAAGGCCTCCTATGAGGGCAAGCATGGGTACCATATAAATCATGAACGATATCCTTACCAGGGAAGCGCCCCTGATGGTTATGGTCACGACATCACCAACCTCAGCCCCGGCAGTGTTGCGGGCCCGTACCTCCACATTGGCACCGCCGCCCCCAAGGGCTGAACAGCCATCTTTGGCCTTGCAACCTTCGCACTCGGGTTCCATTTTGGTCAGCACCAGGGCCATGTGACCCTGGATCGCTTTTACCACGCCGGTCTTTTTCAGGAATCCTGCCATGTTCGTTCATCCTTGTCGTCAAGTTAAGGGATCAGTTTCTGTTTGACTGCTATTCTGTTCTAAGATAACTTACGGGAGACTATATCATGGAAACGTTCAAGAATAAAGTCCTTGAGGCCACCGAGTTTGTTCAGGGGAAGATCTCAGACCAGCCGCTTATAGGGTTACAAATCGGAACCGGCCTTGGTGATACGGCTGACGGCATGGACGATGTCATATCAATCGATTACAAAGATATACCCAACTTCCCGGTCTCTACTGTCCCAACCCACCACGGGAGGGTGTTGTTCGGCAACATCGCGGGCAAAGCGGTCTTGGCAATGCAGGGGCGATTTCACGGTTATGAAGGATACAGCGTGCAAGAGGTTACTCTCCCGGTAAGGGTCATGCAGTCGCTGGGGGCCAAGACCCTGATATTGTCGAATGCAGCGGGCGGGATCAATCCTCTCTTTGATCAAGGTGACATAATGGTCATAACAGACCATATTAATCTCACTGGTAACAATCCCCTGATCGGGCCAAATGTAGATGAGTGGGGACCACGGTTCCCTGATATGTCTCAGGTATATGACCGCAGACTTATGACCCTGGCTGAAGAGGCCGCGCTGGATAACGGTATTCGGGTACAAAAAGGTATTTATGTGGGGCTCCATGGCCCGTCACTTGAGACGGGCGCTGAGATTCGGTTTCTCAAAACCATTGGGGCCGATGCAGTAGGGCTGTCCACGATCCCTGAAGTAATTGCAGCAGCCCATGGCGGCATGGCCATCCTCGGGTTTTCCGTTATTACAAACATGAATCTTCCGGATCATTTGAAGCCCGCTCGGGTAGAAGAGATCATTGCTGCTGCCGAGCGAACGGCGCCCCGCCTGCAGGCTATCATAACGGGGGTCATTGAGAAGCTGTGAGTAAAGAATGGTACCACGAGTCAAACCAATTGATTTGTTGATTCGAAACGGAACGGTCCTGACCGTGGATCCCCATGGCACGATGATTGAAAACGGGGCTGTGGCTGTGTCTGCGGATCGTATTGTCAAGGTGGGAAGAGAAGATGCTTTGAGCACCTCGTGCCGGGCCACGAAAACGATTGATGCCGGAGGCGGGATCATTATGCCGGGGCTGGTAAACACTCATACCCATGCGGCCATGTCCCTGTTTCGGGGCCTGGCCGACGATCTCCCTCTCACAAACTGGTTAAACGACCACATATTCAAGGTTGAGGCTCGATGGTTGAATCCTGAAAGTGTGCATGCAGGCACACTGCTTTCCTGTGCGGAGATGCTTTTGTCTGGTACCACAACATTCTGTGACGGTTATTTTTTTGAGGATGCAGTAGCTGAAGCCGTGCAGGAGTCAGGAATGCGGGCCATCCTTGGCCAGGGGATCGTGGACTTTCCCTCACCCGGGGTCCCTGATCCTAAGGAAAACGTTGCAGAGGCTGCGCGATTTATTGAGAAATGGAATGAAAAGACCTCTTTGGTGATCCCCGGGCTTTTCTGCCATTCTCCGTACACCTGCTCTGAGAAGACACTCAAAGATGCCCGCAGGGTAGCTGATGCGGCTGGTTCCCTTTTTCAAATCCATGTGGCTGAGACGCAAGGCGAGGTGAAGGAGATTGAACAAAGGCACGGGGTGAGCCCGGTTCAATACCTTGACCGGATTGGCATATTAAATGCCAGGACCCTTGCCGTTCACGCAATCTGGGTAGATGAAGCAGACATAGAATGCATGGCCGGGCATGGTGTTGGTGTGTCAGTCACAACGGAAAGTGAGATGAAGCTTGCCTCGGGTGTGGCGCCGATTCCTGAATTTCTAAAAAAAGGCCTTGCCGTAGGGATCGGCACGGATGGCTGCGCGAGCAACAACAATCTGGATATGCTTCAGGAGATGGACATGACGGCCAAGCTCCACAAGCTGAAAACGCTTGATCCCGCGGTCCTGGATGCCAGGCAAGTGTTAGCCCTTGCTACGAGAAGAGGAGCAGATGCTATTGGCCTTGGTGGACAGATCGGGTCGATTGAAGTGGGCAAAAAGGCCGATTTGATCATCATCGATACCCGAAAACCGCATCTGACCCCCCTGTACGACCCTGTATCTCACCTGGTTTATGCTGCAGGGGGCAGTGATGTCAGGGATGTGATCATTGATGGTCGATTGGTCGTCCATGACAGGGCGCTTCTTACCATCAATATTGAACCTGTCTTCGAATTTGTCTCAGATCTGGCCCGCCGGATTGCCTCGTAACTATGTATTAATGAAGGATGCCGACTCCCCTCATGTTCTTTTGATCAATCCATGGATACACGATTTTGCAGCCTATGATTTCTGGGCCAGGCCGATCGGGCTCCTCACCATTGCCGGTATTCTGAGGATGCACGGGTATCAAGTAAGCTATATCGACTGTTTGGACCGGTTTCACCCCGGACTATCACGCCACGGCAAATCCGGCCGGTTCGGCAAGGGTGCCTATCTGAAAACGCCGATTCCAAGGCCCGAAAAGCTATGCGATGTGCCAAGGAATTATTCCAGATATGGTATGCCGGAAAGTCTGGTGCGCAGGGCCATAAACAATAGCCCGAGGCCGGACGTGGTGCTTGTGACCTCGGTGATGACCTACTGGTATCCGGGTGTAATCGCCCTTATCGAGGTCGTTCGAGAGATGTTGCCGGAAGTACCCGTGGTGCTTGGGGGAATCTATGCTTCCCTTTGCCATGAGCATGCCGTACGCCATGCCGGCGCACACATGGTGCTCACGGGTCAATGCGAAACCAGCCTCCTTGAACTCATAGGTCAGCTTACTAACCATACAGGCACTTGCCGGTTTTGTCCTGATGAGCTTGACACCAACCCCTATCCGGCCTTTGATCTGCAATCCTCTATTTCCTATGTTCCTATCCTTACTGGCCTGGGCTGCCCTTTCCGGTGCGCCTATTGTGCGTCTGGGTTCTTGAACCCCAGGCTAAGACGCAGATCACCCTGGCATGTAGTGGAAGAAATCGCCTACTGGCACAAGAAACACTCGGTACTGGATTTTCCTTTCTATGATGATGCCCTTTTGCTTGATGCAGAAAACCACATCATGCCAATCCTTGAAGGGGTCCTGAGCCGGGGGCTTGAGGTGCGTTTCCACACACCCAATGCACTGCACATCAGGCCCTTGTCAAGACAGTTGGCACGGTTGCTGTTTCGTGCAGGGTTCAAGACCATTCGGCTCGGGCTTGAAACCGCCTTTTTTGGTGGTCGTAAGGCCATAGACAGTAAGGTGGGACCAGGTGAGTTTGAGGAAGCCGCCCATTACTTAAGAGAGGCCGGCTTCAAGGGTGAAGCTGTAGGTGCCTATCTCCTTTGCGGTCTACCAGGACAGGATCTTGCCAAATTGGAAGCATCTATCAACGTGGTAAAGGCGTGCGGCGTGAGGCCTGTCTTAGCTCAATACTCACCCATTCCCCATACCGCCCTCTGGTCTGCAGCGGTAAGGGCCTCACGCTACGACCTGGACTCTGATCCGATTTTTCATAATAATTCCATCTTTCCCTGTCAAAATGATCCCTTTTCCCGGGAAATGATCTCGTTCTTTCAAAAAATGGCGGGGGATTAATGGGCTGTTGCATGATTCTTGCGTAAGAAAAGTCGTATGAACGTATTGCGGGTTAAATGCATAAGGTGCGGCAGGGAGTGGGAAAAGGATTCCGCCGTTTCTTGGGGGCCTGACGATTTCAGTTCGTCCCTTTGCAATTCCTGCTTAAGAGAGGTTATCTCTCCCGTCATACACAAGAAACAATTGAACGAAGGCAATTTCGACTGTTTCGGGAAAGCAGGCCTATATTGCGATCAATCCGGATGCAAGTATAGGGAATGGTGCCTTCGCCTGGACAAGGCAAAATGTTAGATAGAGTTCCTCCGATGTACACCTACAAGCTGCATGTTTGTGGCCTGACTTCCGTTTTCTCGCCCCTCTGCTGTCGCTAGTTCAAATTCAAAAATAAGATTACGGCTCGGCAATCCAGAGAGATGAATTCCTTCCGGAAGCTGTGAGTCGTGGAAAAACACGCTTGCGTATGGTGAATCTTCCTGCCTTGAGTCCATCTTCCAGAGCTCAGGTGCAATTGTCTTTATCACTCTTAAGAATCCGTAGCCTCTGCCGGTGTGACTATAGCACACACCGCGTACCCGTGAACCGATCTCTCCCCATACAGGGCCACCGCGAGAGGATGAAGTGGCTAATAAATCCGGAATCAGATAACCTGAAACGAACATGTCTGCCTCCCGGCGCAGGTCTGCCGAGATGTTGTCAAAAGCGACAATCTCAACTCGACATCCCTTGTTCTGCAAAGCCCGCACCACCCGCACGAAATCGCCGTCTCCGGTGGCGAGAAGCACTCGATTCAGGCTCTGCGACTGCAACAGAGCATCAACAGCCAAGTCCAGGTCTGCGTTCGCTTTGCCGAAGCGATTACCATTTTCATCTGTGTACCACTTGACGTTTTTTTGAATCACCTTGTAACCAAAATCCCGGAGCAAGGAGTAGAAACCGTATTGTCCATCTCTGTATGCAGCATCCTGTTCCGCACGGGTTGCATCAAACGTGACATATGCATTCAGCCGGACGGGCTCAGCATCGCCACGGCATGCAAATTCACGAAGAACGTCGTACCGCATTCCGTAACCGCCGTTTCTGACAAGGTTGGCAACATCGACATATACCCCAACTCCAGCAATTCCTCGATCAGCGGACATAATTACGCCTTACCCTTTCCACGGATTCATATAGGACAGATTCTCCAAACCATATACCAATTCGGCTATTGCCGCCGCGCGGCAGCCCGGTTTACTTCTTAAGGAATACATATGCAGCCAGCCCGAAAAGGATCACAGCGAAGATCTTCTTGAAATTGGCGGTCGTGACATGCTCTACGAGGCGTGCTCCTATTTGTGCGCCGATGATGCCGCCGAAACCAAGTAAAATCCCGGCCTTATAGTCTACGTTAGCCAATTTGCCATGGGCCAAAAGGGCGGAAAGGGAGATTACCAGGATGGCAAGAAAAGAGGTGCCCACGGATTTCTGTGCTGAATACCCCAAAAAAAGCAGGAGGGGGACCATCAGAAAACCACCACCTAAACCAGAAAAAGATGCCCCGATACCAACCAAAATTCCACAAACAACCATCATCAACAGACTTATGGTCATGGTTATCATTCCCTGAACCTTGAACCGCTCACTTTAGGTCTAAACAAAGGTGAAGTACCCTGAGTGGGCGAATTGTCGAATACTCAGGGCAGAGAATTGATCGAAATCGGTTATCATCTCCAGCCCGGGTACCAGGACTTTCGCTACGGGTATATCCATATCCTCCCTTGTCAAATCCACATAGATCGGATGATAACCATTCCTGATCAAAACCCTTTCCAAGAGCCTCAGGTCTTCTCCAACATCTCCTGATGCGTAATTTGGAAGATCCTCGTATTTCAAGGACCTTATCCCCTTGGGCGCCGACACGGAGCCCGGCCGGCATGTGTTGGAATATGGTACCTCGGTCAGCGCAGAAACAACCGCCCTCTTGCCGTCTAACCCTGCCCCGCATCCCTTGAGAATCTCCCCTTGAGTTCCCTCAATAAAAGCCTTGTAGCATGGGATGCCGAACTCTGGTGTGATATCCAGGAACTGAACATGGATACCCTTTTGCACACAACTTTCAAGAATATCCCTTACCACAGGGTCATCCGATTCCAACAGAAAACACCTCTCACGACAATAGGGCCTTACCCTTTCAGCATCTCTTTCAATAACCTCCAGCAATCCGTTTAGCTTGGCCTCTTGAAGGCTGTTTCCGGCGGCCAGACCGTTTGAGGGCAAACCACTGCTAAGGCTGATCTCATCAAGATTGCAGAATAGAAAGACTAATTGGGCAGGCACAAAAATGGGATAAGACCCGTTTTCATCCGCCCTTTGAGCGGGAATCCAATGAAGCTCTTGATCCTGGTAGGGAACTTCCACGTTCATATCATTGGGGTCCAATGCGTTATGACCCTGTTTCACCAAATCCGTATAAGCGGCCTTGATTAGAGGATAGCTGTT
>MAXP01000061.1 GCA_001751085.1 Desulfobacterales bacterium C00003060
ACCCCTATGACTGTTCGCCTCGGAGTGCCAAAGCTGGCTCTGCCAACAAGGGCCTGGAGTTCAAGCAATATTGGCCGGGTGCCTTCAATGCTGGCTGTTACTACGGAACCGGGGACAAGGGATGGACGTTGAGACAGAAATATCGTTGAAGGATTGATAACCTCACAGAGCCCATCATCCCTCATCTCAAACACGCCTATCTCATTGGTGGACCCAAAGCGGTTCTTGACTGCACGAAGTATACGAAAGATATTNNTTCCGCTCACCCTCAAAATACAGGACTGTATCGACCATGTGTTCCAGGAGCCTGGGGCCTGCAATAGCACCGTCTTTGGTAACGTGTCCTACCAAGAAGATTGGAATCCCAGTCCGCTTTGCCAGGTACATGAGGTGCATCGTCGCCTCCCGTACCTGGCTGACGCTTCCAGGTGCAGAGGTCAATTCAGGGGTGAACACGGTTTGAATGGAATCCACAACCATTACATTTGGAACCATCTCATCGGCCATGGCCCTGATCGATTCGATAGCGACTTCTGATACGACCCAGAGATTGTCTGAAACGGTACTAAGACGATCGCTTCGAAGCTTGATCTGTTCAAGCGATTCCTCACCGGAGATATACAGGGCCTTGTGTTTGCTGTCCGAAAGCTTGTGCAAAACCTGGAGCATCAGTGTGGACTTGCCAATACCCGGATCTCCTCCCACCAGGACAAGGGACCCGGGAACCAGCCCGCCCCCCAGTACCCTATCGAATTCCTGTATACCGGTCGTGATCCGCATCTGCTGATTCATTTCAACTGAGTCGATCGGAACAGGTCTAGATCCCCAGGAAGTGGCTGATCTGCCAGATGAAAGGGTAGGGACCTGCCTTTCTTCTACGAGCCCGCCCCATTCGCCACACTCAGGGCATTTACCCATCCATTTGAGCGATTGATAGCCACAACCCTGACAAACAAAGATCGTTTTGCCTGTCTTGTCACTTTTCAAGACTGATTCCCCTATCAACTATTTTGACGATACCTGACTTCATAAGATAGCATGAACCGCGATGCAAAAAAATGGTATTCTTCACCATCGACCATGCATGCTTTGAAAGCCGCGCTAAGGGGAAGGTTCTGTTTGACAATCCGGGCAAAACAACGTAATCAGGGGTGAATCCTTATTTTCCGTCTCGCCAGATGAAGACGAACACAGGCGGATAGAATGTCCCAAACGCATGGACGCCCCGACGGGAGGTATCAATGGGAAGGAATGATTTAACTACAATTGCTGTCATCGGTATGGGTTATGTGGGTATTCCTGTGGCTGCACTTCTGGCAGACCAAGAAGGGGTGGATGTCACTGGTATCCAGAGGCGTTCTCAGCGATCGGGATGGAAGATAGACGTTCTAAATGCAGGCAAGTCCCCGTTTGAGGGCGACGAACCAGGGCTGGATGCCTTGATTAGGCGTGTTGTGCAAAATGGAAGCTTCCGGGTAAGTGACGACTTTTCGATCATCAAGGATATGGACGCTGTGCTGATCGATGTGCAAACCCCCACCGATGGCGCAGATCACAAGCCGAGGTATCTTTCCCTCAAAGAGGTTTCAAGGCAAGTGGGGACTCATATGAAAAAAGGGGCCTTGGTGGTGATCGAGTCAACCGTCGCCCCGGGTACCACGGAGTTCGTTGTGCAACCCATACTGGAACGGAAATCCGGGTTGAAGGCAGGTCAGGATTTCTACCTGGCTTATTCCTATGAGCGGCTCATGCCCGGTCGACTTCTTGATTATATTATTAACCTTCCGAGAATCGTGGGAGGTATTAACGAGAAAAGCCGTGATAAGGCCGTTGAGATGTACAAGAAAATAGTCAAAGCGAGAATTCTGCCTACAGATATACTCACAGCCGAAACCTCCAAGACCATCGAGAATGCCTATCGAGACGTGAACATAGCCTTTGCCAATGAGATCGCAATGGTGTGTGAAAGTTTGGGTATCGATGTTTACGAGGTGCGCGATCTGATCAATTCCCGCGCGGAACGGCATATGCACATGCCGGGGATTGGCGTGGGGGGACACTGTCTTCCAAAAGACACATGGCTTCTTGATTACGGAGTCAAGAAGTACGGAAAGTTCCCCATCGATCCCGAGTTTGTACGGTTGGCCAGAAAGGTCAATAACCATATGCCGATCCATGCCACGGAGATGATTAAGGATGCTCTTGCATTCATGAAAATCCCGCTTCGGGATGCCAAGGTCGCTATTTTCGGCGTAGCCTATCTGGAAGACTCTGACGATGTCCGAAACACCCCTGCTTATGACCTCATCAGGGAACTTGAGGCGTACGGCGCTGAGGTTGTGGCGCATGATCCGTACGTGCATACTTTTCCCGAAGCCGAACTAAGCCGCGATTTGGAATATGTGGTGAAAGGGGCTGACTGTATCGTTATCTGTACCAAGCACAAACAGTACTTCAAGCTGAACCTGAACAGGTTAAGATCCCTGATGCGGACACCTATTATTGTTGATGGGCGAAATGTCTTGGATCGAGCAACGACTGAAAAGGCCGGTTTTCTCTATAAAGGGATCGGCAAGAGTTAAAGCTGCAGGTTGTGTGGCCTAATGGGTCACCATTTGGGGTACCGGGTATGCAGCAATCGCAATAATTAACGGGCTGTATAATCCATGGACACATTTACCGCCATCCTGAAACGGGTCGAGCAAAAAAGGGACAATTATGCCATCTATGGGTTTGAAAAACTTGAATTGGCTGCGTTGAACACCTTTTTTGATCTGGCCCAGGAATATGACAGCATAGAAAACCTGTACCTTGTAAGCGTCACCGTGCCACGAGTCTTTCTTGGGCTGCAAAGCAATCTGTACCTGATGGACCCTGAGACAGAAGCCATAACATGTGTGGCAAAGAGTCACCCTGACCCCGGTAACATAGAGACTAAAGTGCCACACCATATTAGAATCACAGAGGCCCCATATCAATACAGCCATGCCTATGTGGTGCCGATCCAAGGCAAGAAAACCCCAGCCAGTCGCATTCTTTTTCATAGTTCACGAGACGTTATCGGCATTTTTGAGGTGACTGAGGCCCGTCACCTCACCGAGGCTCAGCTTTTCTTTATCCAAAAGTATGTCAACCGCATAGGATACAATCTGTACAACAAATCCCTCGCTGAACAGAACATTCAGCACCTTAAGTTTATCAACAATTTGGTGGCAGATATAGAGCACAATGTAATTGTGCCGAACATCCGATACAAGTATTACTTCAGGAAGATCAGGAAGTTTCTGAGCACAAACAAGGAGTTTGAGAGTGAGCTTGACAGCATCCTTGATGAGCTTAAGTCACAAAACCGAACCCTGTACGCCAAGGCCAGTGAAATACTGGGGAGTATGATCGTGGTCAACAGGGGCATGTTCAACGAGCAGGAAAAAATCGAGCAACACTACAAACATACGAGCCTTTTTTTGGAAAGCTTATTTCGTCCAGGCCACTTCTTGTTTGGCGAATACATCCTGAAGAAGACCCCCTGCTATCTCTGGCAGGACATTGTTCTGCCTTTACTGGAGAGGTACAGGGATCAGTTTGTCCAAAAAGGTATTATTGTTGACCATATCATCAAGGATCGTGAAGTGTCCGAAGATCTGCAAGTTAAGGTGGACAAAGGGCTTGTGGCTCAGGTGGTTGACAATCTCTTTTCAAATGCCTTAAAATACTGTGAATCGGTCTTGGATGCTTCGGGGAAGAGGGTCAAGGGGATTGACTGCAAGATGTCGCTCATCGAAAGATTTTTTGGAAGTGGACATCATGGTGTGCGCTTCGAGGTTTTTACTTGTGGCCAACCTATTGATCAGGATGATTCGGCGCTCGTTTTTGACGAAGGTTTTCGAGTCACACAGGACGAATCAGTGAGAGGGAAGGGTCACGGGCTTCATTTTGTGAAGAATGTGGTTGAAGTCCATGGAGGGATTGTTGGTCATGAGGCAAACGACATGGGAAATGGGTTTTACTTTGTTATCCCGGCATAGTCATTGGGAAGCCGCCGTACATTTACTCACAGTAAGTATATTGGTCTTCGTCTTGCTGCTTGGTTGGACTTTGAACGCCTATGGCGAGCCGTCAACAAGCAGACCTGATTCCTATGCCATCCTTCAAGGGCGCCTCGTAGGGGATGGATTTGACGAATCGCTTATACGATCGCTCTATTCCAGGCCGGAGGTGACGTTTGACCAACGGGGTCTTACGGCCTATTATTCGCATCGTGAAGCCACCTTGAACTACGATCAATTCTCCACCCAATCTTCCATCGACCAGGCGATTGGCTATCTCGGTCAACATCAAAAGGCCTTAAAGCATACTCAGGACGTCTACGGTGTAGATCAAGAGGTCATCACAGCAATCATACTGGTCGAGTCAAGGCTGGGTACCTATATTGGGAAGCGCCTCGTACTGAATACACTTTCGGCCATGGCAGCCCTGGATGACAAGGATACGCGAGATAGTCTCTGGGCTTTTTATGTGAAAGACAAGGTAGGTGGATCAAAAGACAAATTTGACACATGGGCCAGGCGGAAATCGGCCTGGGCATATAGAGAACTCAAGGCGTATCTGAAATATGCAAAGACTCAAGGGCTGGATCCTCTCTCTATGTGTGGCTCTTATGCCGGCGCGTTAGGGATTGCCCAGTTCATACCTTCGAGCGTGCTGGAGTTTGCTCAGGACGGCAACCAAGATGGCCAGATAAACATTTATCACCATGAAGATGCTATTGAGAGCATCGCCAATTACCTTAAGCGGCACGGATGGCGGCCGGGGCTGAGCCGCGATGAGAGGTTTCGCGTCTTGCTCCATTATAACCGGAGCAAGTATTATGCAGAGACAATCCTTAAAGTGGCTGAACGCCTGGGAGAGCTTCAAACAAGATGACAGAAATCTATTTCTCCCTTCCTTACCGGGTGCAAAAGAGGCACAAGCGAATGCGCACCCCTTATGGCGGGAGCCTTCAAATCCAGACCAGCGGGGACTTGATATGAGTCATACCTTAATCGTTATACTCGTGCTTCCTACTATCTTCACATTTTGGGCGATCGTGGACCTTGCCTATCGAGATTTTGTTTCCATTAAGAAGAAGGCCCTTTGGGCGTTATTAGTGGTTTTTGTTCCCTACCTTGGAGGACCCGTATACCTTATTTTTGGGCGCAGACAAGGCAAGAGATATACCGGTAATAATAATTGACCAGCACGTGGTGACGACAGAAAATGAAAAAAACGATGGATCAAGACCGGCTCCCTGTGATCCAGGATGCAGATTTGGCCGGCAAGGTCGTGCTGGTACGTGTGGATCACAATGTGGTGAAAGACGGTATTATCCGCGACCCTTACCGTATCGACCGCACTATAGGCACACTTTATAACATTGTTGAGAGGGGCGGTCGCATCATACTCATGACCCACGTGGGAAGACCTCTGGATAAGAAGACCGGGGAAATAACCTGCGATTCTTCCACTTCCATAGAACCTTTAGCCACTTATCTTGAACGGAAGCTTCACACAAAGATCCATGTGCCCGCCTTTCGGATAGAGAAAAAACGTGGCATCCTGGGGATTGATACATCTATCAACCTGGCCATCAAGGATCTCAGGCAACACAGAATCGGCGCGATCTATTTGACCAATACGCGATGGTTTGAAGGGGAAGAGGCAACAGGGGAACTCAGGGATTCCTTTGTCCGTCAACTAGCAGGCCTTGCAGACGTATTTGTGAACGACGCCTTCGGTTCGTGGCAGCCCCATGTGTCCAGTTATGACATTGCCGGTTACCTGCCATCGTATGCGGGTTTTCTCATGCAAGAAGAGATTGACCACCTGGACAAGGTCCTTCACCCTGATCGCCCTTTTGTGGCTGTAGTAGCGGGTGCCAAGTATGACACGAAGATAGGTCCCCTCACTGAACTATACAAAAAGGTGGATCATCTCGTCCTGGGAGGCATTATCTACAATACATATCTGTGTGCAAAGTACAACATCAGGATTGCCGGGGTTTCGGAAGCTGACATCAACGCAGCCAAGAACCTTGTTGCAAGGGACGAAAAGGCTAATAAGATTGTGGAGCTTCCTTTTATTGTGGAGTCGGACACGCTGGGGGAAAAGGTCCAGGGAGGATACAGAACCCTATCAGTGCAGGACCTTGTCTCCGGCAGATCCTATGGTTACATCCTTGACATCGATCCGAGGTCTTTTTCTGAAAACAAGGTTGCCAAGGTCATCAGTTCGGCAAAAACCATTTTTGTCAATGCCGTTATGGGATATACACCGCATTTTACTGAGGGCTCTGAGGCCCTTGACCGAACAATCGATAAGAATCGCACTGCCTGGAAGTTTTACGGAGGAGGTGACACGCTCCAGGAGTTTAAGAGCCTTTGCCCTGGTCTCTATCTTGCGGTATTGGATGACGCCATGTATTATTTTTTTACAGGTGGAGGATCGGTCCTTAAGGCAATCGAAAAAAGCGATGCATTTGGTATGGCGCCAATACAGGCGCTTATAGAGAACAAGAAGGCCATTGAAAAGGGATTGACAAGATAGGTTTTTTTTTGTAATCTACGAAACACGAAACAAGGGTTCTCGAACCGCAAAAGCGAGTGAATATGAAAATGGCAAACTTCCTTACGGTCGAAGATTCCCTACAGCTTAAGGAACAAAAATGGTCCCATCGTCTAGCGGTCTAGGATACTGGCCTCTCACGCCAGAGACACGGGTTCGATTCCCGTTGGGACTACCAGTACCAGTATTTAGTAAAACTATTTCAATCCACAGATTTCGCAGATTACACGGATTAAAGATAACACGCTCATATTGATTGATACCCCGCCGCTTGCGGGCGGGGTAATTCATCATCTTCTCAGTTGCCGCCTTTTTGAGAAGTTACTCCTGCCTGGCGGCTTTTCTTCTGTGATATTCAGTTATATTCAGTCGTTCTGCAATATCAGCATATGTGCATCTCCGTGGCAATCCCGGCAGCCAGCAAATTGCTTCAGCATTTCCTTTCTATGCGGTCCATTTTCATGACAGTTCTGGCAGGTTGGAACGTAGCGGTGCTTATCTGCATGGCAGAAGACACATTGGAGGAAACCGTGTCCCTTGTCGCTGCTCAGTAATCTATGGCTGACATCGTCATGGCATCCGGCACAGATATTGTTAGGTGTGTCAGCAGAGTAGTTGACCTCCGACGGCGAATGGGGCTGGTGACAGACGATACATCCAGCATCATCGACGTAATGCGTATGCGGTTCTTCATGGCACTCGGTGCAAGTCGGTATATAACCATGTATGTCATAGTGGCACTCGGCGCAAGACACGTTGGCATGCGCACTCGGATATGTATCCACCTCGGTTGCCTGGTCTGTATGGCAAGTAGTGCAGTCTTCAGCCATCTTATCGACATTCAAACTCGTACAAAGAGCATGTGCATCTTCGTGGCAAGTCAGGCAATGAGGATATCTTACATGAATATTCTCATTGTGCGGTTCTCCATGGCATGTTCCACATTGGATTTCCGCTTTATGCTCATTTTTATGGCAATATGTACATCCCAGTTCATGATGTCTTGTCTGGGTTCTTGTCAGGGCTTTGCCCTCACTATTATGGCAGCCTGAGCAGAAAGACGAGGGAATATCTTCTGCGTAGGTAACTCCGAGCGGCATATGCGGTTTGTGACAACGTAGACAGTCTTGAGGAGTCATTGCCTCTGTATGCGGCTCATGACATTCTATACATGCTGCCGACTCACCATGTTCCAAATGACATTCCTTACAGTCCAGTCCGGCGTGTTCACTCGGATGGGCCTCCATTTCCCGGCCTTGGCCAGGATGGCAGGACAGACAGGCCGGCCTAACGTCATCGATTTGACTGAAATCGATCTCCGTGGGATAATGGGGATGGTGGCAAGACGCGCAATTCCCCTCAAGATTATAGTGTGTTGCATCTTCAGGCCCATGACACAAGGCGCATGCGGGAATGACACCTTCTTCGGAAGGCGGATGTTCTTCGTGACAATCTATACAGCCAACTTCCGTCTTATGTAATGCTCCCTGCTCGTCGACTTTCTGTACTTCCTTCAGATGACACTTGACACAGTCATCCTCGACTAATTCTACGGAATTGTCCTCGGCCAAAGGCAAGGTGCAAAAGAGCACTGTTAATGCAAAACCAACAATACAGGCAAAGACCTTCATTTTCATGGGCGCCCCCATCCTCTTATGCAAAACAAAGGGGCCAGTTTAACAGTCTCGAAAATCGTTCCATCCTTTTCATAAAGACAGACGCGACCCCACGTGCTTCATGTAAGGGAAATGTTACCTTGTCATGACAAAATTGAAATCCTTATCCGTACCTAGTGCATGCTTGGCATAGGTACTCAATACCCAGTGCAAACCTTCACTCATCGAATGAACTTTGCTTGTCATAGAATCTGAGTCCGGCAATATTCCTTTCTTGATATGTGCCTCTATGTTGCCATTTTCATTCTTGACTCCACCTATCAGTGTACCGCTCAGGTTCGGTATGTAAATTGAGTACGCCTTAACCCCTCCTTTGAGGCCGTAGTTTACTGTGACAACTTGTTTCTGTGGTGTTTCTTTTGCCTTTTTTTGTGCTATTTCCAATCTGTGGCTTGCATTTTGAGTCAGTTTCTTCCTGGCTTTTTCTAAAATAGTCGAGTCTGGCTGGGCCAGTGCATCCAAAGCCTGGTTATACCATTTGATCGATTGATTATAGTCCTTTCTCAGTCCTTTCCCATAGAAATAATAATCTCCTATCATTATGGCCGAACCAGGCTCCTTACCAGTTTCGAATCCTTTGGTGAACCATTGTCTTGCAGTTCCGTAATCTCCCTCAGAGTTATAGCACATTCCTAGCTCATACATGGCATTGGTGTTCCTTCGTTGGGCGGACATTAGGAACCATTTTTTAGCCTGTTCATTTTTGTTTTTGCTTTCTAAGATACCGGTCCTATACAGTAGTCCTAAATTGCACTGCATCCTGCTGTACTTGCCTTGATCAGAAGATAGACTTCCAGCCAAAGAACTGAAGTATGAAACCCCTTTTTTCCTGTCAACGCCCACTCTTTTTCTAAGAGCCAGGATTTTATCTTTATTGTAAATGAAATAACCTTCAGGAAACGTTCCCAAATACAGTTCTCCAAGAAGAATTTGTGCCTCAACATGGCCTTTTTCTGCTGCCGTTTCCAGAAAATCAAGTCCTCTTTTCCTGCTTTTATCGTCATCCATGAGCATGAGGTCAGTTCCTCTATCAAAATATTCCTGCGTTGTGCATTTCCAGCAGTACTTATCTGCCAGATTGGAATATCCAATGTAGCAGATATACAGGAGCGCTCCAATGCCGAGAATGATAGATGTATATTTAATTTTTTCTATTATTTCCATTTGTTGAAACCTCCGATTGTAAGCTCTCAATAATCTCAACGTGTGCGATTCGCCCGGCACCCGGTTAGCCCCTTGTTGTCGAGGACGCTGCGCGTCCTCGACAATCGCCGCGGATTGCCATCCGCAGGCTGCTNNGCAGTCGACTGCGCGCGCAGGCAAGCGAGCTTGCCCACGTGCTCGCGACTGATCCGCGGCGAATCATCTGAAGTGCATGTAAGTTATAGAATTTCAAGGCTTAAAGCAAAAATTTGCCATGCTTCTAACGTGAGTTTTCAGCTTCCTTGCCACCGGGGAGGTTTTCACCTCTCTCCATCAACTGGGAGAAGCGGTCTGAACATTGCCGGCTGCACCCGGTACAGGTTTTTGCCCCTCCTGTAATATCAGCGCGTGTGCATCTCCATGACAATCCTGACACCCTTTGAATTGGCCGACCATCTCCTTACTATGCGGTCCGGCATGGTGGCAGTGCTGGCACGTTGGAACAAAGCGGTGCTTGTCTGCATGGCAAAAGACGCATTGGAGCAAAGCATGTCCCTTGTCGCTACTCAGCAATTTGGCGCTAACATCATCATGGCAACCGGCACATATACTATTCGCCGTGTTCGCGGAGTAGCTAACCTCCAACGGCGAATGGGGCGGGTGACAGGCGATACATGTAGCATCATCGACAAAAGGTGTATGGGGTTCCTTATGGCATTCGGTGCAAGTTGCTATGAAGCCGTGTGAGTCATAGTGACACTTGACACAAGGCGTCTCTGTATGCCCGCTCGGATGTTGCTTCGCCTCGGTCGCCTGGTCTGTGTGGCAAGCAGTGCAGTCTTCAGCCATTTTCTTGACATTCAGGCTGTGAGATGGCGCATGGGCGTTCTCATGACATCTCAAACAGTCGGGAAAGTCCTCACCGTGCTGCTCGTCATGACAGGTAGTACAGTCGGGAACAACGTCTTTCCAGTTTTTACCTGGCCTATATGTATGAAAGGTTTCGTGACATTCCCTACAAGGGATCTGGTGTGCTCCACCCGTGTCCCGAATGTCGGCAAAAACAGCATAATGACACCGGGCGCATTCAAGGGTGGTCATCTGTTGGACTTCCTGCTGGTAAACCTCCGGACCTTCCTCCTCAGCGGTGAGTTGAGTCCAACAAAACAGACTCAAGAACATGGTTAATATACAGCCAACAATATTAACAAAAACGCCTTTTGGCATACCGTGTTCCTATCCTCTTCTCAAAGAAATCGATAACTTCTCAAAAAGTCCGGGTAATCTCCCGTCCGCCATCGGCTTCGCCTCGCAGCGGCACGCGGGTTGGAGGCCGAAGTGAATCGGTTCTCCTTGCCTGGAGGCTTGTTACTATAAAGAGCCGCCTCCTTTTACCTGATCAATGCATGAGGATCTTGATGACATCTGAGACAATCAGAATGTTTTGCATGAATATCGAAACTATGCGGTTCTCCATGGCATGTTCCGCACTCAATCGCCGCCTTGTGTTTGTTCCTATGACAATATGCACATCCTAGTTCGTGATGTTTTGTAGTGGATTTTGCCAGGCCTTTGCCCTCAATCTCATGGCAGCTTGAGCAGAAAAACGATGGAATATTTTCTGCGTAAGTGACCTCCACCGGCATATGCGGTTTGTGACAAAGCAAACAGTCATCAACGGTCATTGTATCTGCATGTGGATCATGACATTCCATACATCCTGCCGACTCACCATGCTCCA
>MAXP01000062.1 GCA_001751085.1 Desulfobacterales bacterium C00003060
TGGCCATCCTTACCAGTTCAAGGGCTTCTCTGTACTTACCCTGGGCAATGAGATATGAAAAGTCCTGCCCATTTACCCCGGCGGGGCATTTGACCTGGCAGGGCGGGTAGGTGCCTTTTCCTGCGACTTCAAGCTCTTGCTCTATCTTTAGCCCCCAATCACGGGCCTTTATGTCTATTGAGTGGTGGATTGAAGGGGGAAATGGGGACCTGCCGATATATTTTGGATCGGCGTTAAGGTAGATATGTTGCATGCAGGTATTGCCCACGATGGACATGTCTACAATATCCTGGCGTTTAATACCCGCTGCTGACGATACCTCTTCGGCTATTCCGTTGAGACCGTCAATAATTGCACCGTTTAATATTTCCAGACCTTTTGGGTTGGTCATGGTGAAGCTGATGCGGGACATAACGTCTTCGCCATATACCACCTGTGGATTCATCATGGAGCCGGTCGTAATAACCGTACCATTTGTTAGATCGCAAAGATAGCCGGCAACTGTGGATGTGCCCACGTCCACCGCAAGACCGTAAACCTTTTCTACACGCCCCGGTTCTACCTTGATGATCTCTTTGTTATGCCAGACTGTTACGGTTATTTTCCAGTCACCCTCACGCACGGTGTTTTGGAGTTCCATAAGCACCTGATAGTCAATGGAAAGATTTCTCAGGTTGTACTTTTTTTCAAGTTCGTTGCTAAGTCGCTCCATGTCGCCAAGGGTATCTTCCAGGGTAGCCTTTACAAGCTCCACGTAGTACTTCTTTACCGCCGGGTTCAGTGTCATGGGTCTATCGGTGGCCGCTTTACGAACCACTTGTTTTCCCATCCGACTTTCCTCAGGGACGAAGATTACGACATCGCCCATGATCTTTGTTTGACAGGCCAGACGGTAGCCTTCTTCCTCCTGTTGCAGATTGAAGAATTTTCTTTCCGTTGGCCCCATGGGGGAAAGATTGTCCCTTGTTGAGGTGATACCATATTTCTCGAAGTTCCCCTCTTCAATCCTGACCTTGCATGTACCACAGATGGCCTTTTCTCCGCATACGCCTTCAATGTCTACACCCAGAGCTACAGAGGCCTCTTTCAGGGACTTGCCTTTTTCAATATAGCCTCTGCACCCGGATGGCTGAAAAATGATCAAATATTTTTCGTCTTCGTTCCCTGACATAACTCATTTCCTTTCCATTTCTTCTTCCTTCAGCATCTTAATCAGTTTCATTGCTTCATCAACCGCAGTCCCTGCACTCTCAGCGTAACCATCAGCGCCGTACATTTCCACGATTTCCGGGGTTATCGGAGCGCCGCCCAACATGATGCGAACGTTGGGGTTTTTCTCTTTTAATTTCTTTACGATATCCTGCATAGCTACCATGCTGGTCGTCATTAAAGCTGAGAGGCCCACAATTTCAGAATCAGTCCTTATCTGTTCCTCCACAAATTTGTCAAGCGGCACATCCTTTCCCAGGTCATGGACGGTCCATCCGGACACATCAAACATCATCTTGATCAAGTTTTTTCCGATGTCATGCACATCGCCCTCAACCACACCCAAGACTATCGAACCTTTCGCTTCAGATTCTCTTCCTGAGGCCTTGATGGCCGGTCTCAAAATGTCCAGCCCAACATAGAGTGCGTCAGAGCAAAGCAGGAGTTCAGGGACAAAGTACTCCTTCTTATTATACAACTCCCCAACCTCTATCATTCCTTCAGCCAGTCCCTCCATAGTCACGATGAATGGGTCTACGCCTTCATCCAAGGTCTTCTTGGCCCATTCCCCAACTCCATCCTCGTCATAGTTTATCAATGCCTGACGAATCTCGTTTATAATTTCCTTAGTTCTCTCTTCTGAAGCCATTGCAAACCTCCTTTGTTTTAGTCATGGTTTATAATTTTCGTCACTACTCAATCGACTCTAATTGTTCAACAAATTCCGGAAACAGCTTGTAAAGGGGATGACTGTGATCCGCGGGCAATTTCTTCGTTTCGGCGAAGACCGCTGTGGCCAGAAATGCATCGGCCATAGCCACAGCCGGAAAGATCCTTGGTGCACCGGCCATGGGTCCGGAAAATATCATGTCGTGGTACATGAAAGCAGTCAGGGACTGTAAACCCGCATCAGCAGCTGACCAGCCCTTAAAACCCCACAGCTCCCGGGCCTTCTTCCACATATATGAGCCGTTGCTTGGCGCACTGGCTCCCGGAAAACCCCACTTCTCCTTGATCATCCGGTTTGCAATACCGCAGAGGGCAGTAGCCGGCCCGTTCATGACAGAAGTGTCCACAAAGATGCTCTCAAACTTGGCGCCGACCTTCTCAATGGCATCTAACAGTTTCTGGGTGCCCGTGATCCGGCCTGAAGGCATCTGGTCGGCCATGTCAAAGGCCACAAGGAGCACATGCTTGACGCCTATCCGGGAGATCTCGCGGATCTCAGTCTCCAGGTCCTCTTCCCAGACCGTAATACTGTTATAGAACATGCGGTCCAAAAGACCTTTTTCCGCACAATAGGCCGCGCCCGCCAATTTGGGTTTCATCTGCCAGGCATCAATACAAAAGGGCATATCGCTCACAGATGTCACAAAATCCACGTAAAGCTCGAATTCCTTGGCGGTATTGGCCACAACGTCGGCCATGCCCGGTACGCCGGTCTCTGCCCATAGTTTATCCTGGGTTTTTAACAGATCCTCGGCCTTTTTCTCGTCAAATCCTTCCTTGCGCTTTCCTTCAAAGACCCTGTCACCTTTTTGAAAGATAGAGGAACAGACCACTGTAGGGTATTCC
>MAXP01000063.1 GCA_001751085.1 Desulfobacterales bacterium C00003060
ACCCACAGGTCATCGCCGACCATGGCTCCCGAGCGGTACACGACGTGTTCCGGCCGGCAGTCTCCCAGGAGGGTGACGGTGATGACCGTAGAGACAGGGCTTTCCACTGTGTCGCCTCCTGCAAGCATAACATCGGTCTTTTTGGCAAGGAGCCTGAATCCCGACATGAATGATTCTATGAAGCTCGCTTCCGTATCGGTTTTCATACCGATAGAGAGAAATGCAGTACGGGGTGTGCCGCCCATGGCCGCAATATCGCTGATATTAACAGCAAGGGCCTTCCAACCAAGGGCTTCAGGGGAAAGGGTCTGGCCGGTGAAGTGAATCCCTTCGATCAGAGTGTCTGTGGTTACGAGAAGGACTCTGTCCCCCCTGGTCTCCAGGACCGCACAATCATCGCCGATCCCCCTTTTTATGCGGGGTGGAAGATCAGAGGATTGCCCTTCCTGAATAAGTCGAATGATGCCGGCTTCACCGAGATCTCTCAAGTTTGTTTTCTTTGAGATTGTTTTCAAACAGGCTTCTCGCCCAAACCTTGGACGGTCCCCTCCATTCTCTTTAGCATATCAGACGGTTCCAAGAAACCAATAGCCCTCAAATTAGGGATCTCCTCCCCTTTGTTGCTGACAAAAATCACTGTAGGCAACCCTGACACATTGAATTTCTTCCCAAAAGCAGTGCATTTGTTATCAGATGAGGTGCAATCTACTCTTACCATAACAAACTCCCTTGATTTTTCCACGACCCTCTTGTCCCTGAAGGTCTTGCGATCCAACTCCTTACAGGCAGCGCACCAATCCGCATAAAAGTCAATCAGGATGGGCCTGTTCTCCTTTTGTAACTGTTCAACGGATTGTCCCTTGAAGTACACCCAATCGACTAATGCCGGCTCAGGTTTGAGGGCCGCGTTTACAAGCAAGGCCCCTGAAATGATGAGAAGAACACCAAAGACACCACGAAAAATCTTGAAGTTTCGGGTGTAGCCTTCCCCATGGTCTAAGAAACCTGACAGGAGCCCTCCAAAAATACCCAGAACGCCTATATAGAATCCTTGCTGGTTATTGACCTGTTTGGCTTGCGGGAGCAGGAAATAGATGGCAATGCCGATCAGGAGAAGGCCAAAGAGCTTCCGTATCCAGAGCATCCACATACCGGATTTCGGCAACCGACTGAAAAGCCCGGAAAACATGGCCAAGAAAAGATAAGGGAGACCCAGGCCCAGACCCATCACAAAGAAGAGCATGGTCCCTTTTGCCACAATACCGAGCTTTGCTATAAGGCCGACCAACCCGATGAGAATACCGGCTGCACAGGGAGCGATGACGACCCCGACCGTCAATCCCATAAGAAAAGAGCCAATGAAGCCGTGTCGTGACTTGGTCAGGGGTGTCATCAGGAACGAGGGGACTGTGATTTCAAAGGCGCCAAACATGCTTGCTGCCATGGACAGAATAATGACACTCATGCCGATCACAAACCAGGGGTTCTGAAACAAAAACCCCCATTGCTTTCCTGCAAGGCCGGAGATCAAGCCCAGAACTGAGAAAACCAGGGCAATCCCCACAACATAGCATAGGGCAAGGACAAACACAGTCCACTTCTTTCGCTCACTTTGGCTGACGAAGAAACCGACAGTTATGGGAATCACAGGGTATACACATGGGGTTAAGTTCAAGGCCAACCCGAATAAAAAAAAGGCTATTACTGCCTGTGGGAGCCCTCTTTCAATCACCTTTTTAGCCCTTAATTCATCTGAGGTCCAAGAGGTTGCCTGATCGAAAATGTTTTGGTTTATCAGCTTGAGCGTTTGGCCATGCTCAACGATTTCCAAAGGTATCTCAAGATTGATGACCTTAGGAGCCAGGCAACTCAAGTCATCGCATGCCTGATAAGACAAGTGGCCCGAGATTCCAGCAGCCCCGGGGGCGATGTTTTCCGCAAGTCTGCCCTGGGTCAGCATCACGGTCCTGCCCTCGTAAACAGATACCTCTTGAGGGGAAAAGGAAAAGGACTTGAGCGCCGGCTCCGGGTAGCTCACAGGAGCGAAAACGATACCTTTTGTTTCGTCAAATCCGACAACTGTCGGCGTCAGGAACTTGTCGAGCGGCTTGTGACTGTTGATGTGAAAGCCTTGCCGTATGTTTGCCACTATCGCCACTTGAAAGGTTTCTCCCGGATGAATGCACTCGTGAGACACATAGGCTTGTGCTTGAACAACCCTCAGGTCTTGTGGGGACTGTCCTGATGATAGGGGAACAAACAGGTGCAGCAGCAACAGGATAACCGCGCACAGGAGGTTGAATTTGAGGAAGGGGTATATGGGATTAGGACCTTTGAGCAACATATTCTTCAAAGGCTTCTGCGATGTCTTTATGGATAGTTTGCTGGTCTCTGAAGGCATCAATAACTCGAAAGCGTTCCGGTTCGCCTATAGCCAGCCTCAGATAGCCCTGGCGTATCGTTTCGTGAAAGGCAAGGGCCTCGTTTTCAAAACGATTTTCAGACAGACCATGGGGCTGGCTGTTGATGCGCTGCCATGCCCGCTCAAGCCCCACGTGAACCGGCAAATCAAGGATGAGTGTCAGATCTGGCCTGAGCCCGCCCAACACAACCCCGTGAACCTGTTGAATCAGTTCCAGGTCAAAGCCTCTGCCATGTCCCTGATACACTGTCGTGGCATCAAAAAAGCGGTCCGACACTACCACCTTGTTGGCAGCCAAAGCGGGTTTGATCACCTCATGGACATGCTGTGCCCGGTCAGCCTCATACAGAAAGAACTCTGTTACTGGAAGCATGGTCGTGTGGGCGGAGTCTAAAAGGATTGCACGAATCTTATGTCCTATCTTGGTGGCCCCGGGTTCGCGAGTGGCAATGCACTCATACCCCTTTGCTTGCAGAACCGGGACAAGGATCTCTATCTGGGTAGTTTTACCGGAACCCTCGATTCCTTCAAAGGTAATGAACATCAGTAAGGTCTCTTGTTATTTGTTAGAAGTGCTGAATCCGCATTGACGCATACTTCACTTCGTGTCCACATTCCTATGCCCTCCCCCTGTAAAAATAGCGCTCCAAGACCCTGTGGTAGGATGTCCATGTTCCGCCTTTGGCAGATGGGTCATCGGCCTCCATGAAATCGCGTACGGCCGTTACCTTGGCGTCCAGTTCGTCCAGGTGGTTCAGAATGATGGCCTCAAGGGTCTTGGGGGGCTCAGGTGATCCAAAATCACGTATGCCGTGGTGGCTTACAATCATGTGCTTCAATAAAAGCGCCAGATCCCCTGGAAAGTCATTGATCGCAGCAATCTTTGTTTCGATCATCTCAACCCCAATGACTATGTGGTTGAGGAGTCGCCCCGCATCTGAGTAGTCGATATGCGTTTCATAAGAGAACTCAAAAACCTTGCCTATGTCATGAAGGATTCCGCCCGTGAGAAGAAGATCCTTGTCAATGCCCTTATAATGGTCGGCAATCGCCTGGACAAGCAGGGCAATGGAAAGCGTGTGCTCCAGCAGCCCCCCAAGGTAGGCGTGATGCATCTTCTTTGCCGCAGGCGCGGTCTTAAAGCGATCCACAAAGGCCTTGTCTTCAAAAAAAGCGGCAAGGAGTTTTGACAGGTGTTCGTCCTCCACCGTCTGACTGATCTGGATC
>MAXP01000064.1 GCA_001751085.1 Desulfobacterales bacterium C00003060
AATTTCAAATGTGGCTCTTTCGCCACCTTTCCCAACGCTCCAGACTTTGCCTGGCGCCACGACGTTCGATGTTCATCTCTCAAAACAAAATTCCGTACGGCATATATGTAAAAAGCCCCTTGCGACGCCTATAGCGACTCAAGGGGCTTTTTATTCCATCACTGTTTGAGAGACTGAGACTGGCTACTTACTCACACGGTTCCCTTTCCGAATAGCGGGAGTAGGTCATGGCAACTGTTCGATATACCAGATGTGCAAGCTTGCAAAAGGGCAAATAGGCAAACAAACAGAACACAAAGACCAGGTGCACAAAATACATTGGATACGCCAGACCCGGCACATGGGCCAACCTCGTCAACTGGGACAACCCACCGGTCAACACCAGGCCAAGTATCAAAATGATCAGGGACCAGTCAAAATAGCCCCCCTTAGAAACATTCGCCTCCCTGTCCTTGAGGCGGTTTGAGATCATAAGCAAAACCCCGACAAGCAGACCAATACCGCTAACATTCGCCAGTATCTTCACAGGATTCAATTGTGAATACGGGCCGGGAATATCCAGGATATACAGGGCCACAAAGAAGACATTAGTCACCACAAAGAGCCCGATAAACGAATACATCACAAGGATATGGGCAAGGTACCTGTCTTTGTTTGTGCTACACTCGGAAAACTTGCTGTGTCTCAAAATTGTGGGAAGGGTGCAGACAAAGGTCCTAAGAAAATCAGGTATATTCAGGTCCTCCCTTTTTGCCCTCCCGTCTGCAAGGGCGTTCTTGTGGATGTCAGTCAAAAATCTGGTAATCCCCACCCCAAATGCCACCATAATCCACATGGTCAAGGGGATAAAGATAGCATCCACCAGCAGGGTGGGAAAGAACTTGGCAAATTCAATCTCACCATCGGGAATATTCAAGTGCCCGCCTGCCCCAAGAAGTACCAGGAATATCGCCACGGGTATGCCCAGAAGGAGCCACCAGCGTTTGGGGTTGGCCACCATCGTGCCCGCCCAGCTCGGCCACGAATATTCCTTTATGCTGTAAGCCCTTACAGCGTTCAAAACATCCCCGGGCCTTGCCCCCCTTGGACAGTAGGCCGAGCAATCATTACACTGATGGCAGAGCCAAACGTCTAAGTTGCCAACGAGCTTGTCCCTCAACCCCCATTGGGCCGCGATCATCTCTTTTCGTGGAAAAGGCTTTTCTTCCGGAGAGATGGGACACACCACCGAACATGTGGCACACTGGAAGCACCTCTTGAGTGTGTCTCCCCCCAGTGCCTTGAGCTCTTTGACTAGATTAAGGTCAGGTTCCACCCAGTAGCTATTTGCCATTTTCACACCTCCTAAAATTGACGATTTTCCATTGAAGACTGGCAATCCTAATAAAAAGCTCTTGATCCATCAATATCCAATTCTCAATCGTCAATATTCAATCCATTCCCACATAGAAGCACGACCTGTATCGGTATAGGGGTTCGGCCTTGACACGCAATCCAATCTCATCCAGCTTATGATACCCAACTCTCAATCGTGCCAAATGCCAAGACCTGACCCCAAATTACCCCTTAGAAGCCCTTAAATGGGTTCGGGCCAACCTCTTCTATAGTTGCCATGAAGTCGCCGATGATGCCTGGTATCTTATCGTATTCGTCAATTGCAATCTCAACCTGCTGCACGCGCTCTTTTTCAAGAGCTAAACTCAGCAAGGCCTCACCGATCTTATCCATGCGTACATTGGCAAGCTCACTTCCCTTGATAAAGTGACATTGGTAATCATCCCCGAACTTGCACCCAATCATCAGGACACCATCAATCCCTTTGGACAGGGCATCCTTGATCCAGACCACATTGACCGACCCGAGGCACCTGACCGGAATGATCCTTACAAAAGGCGAATAGCTCAGCCGATGCAACCCTACCGTATCTAAGGCCGGGTAGGCATCATTCTCACATGCCAGCACCAGGACCCTGGGCTTTTCATCCTCCTCGGGGACATCTATGGACTTGACCATAGAACCGATCGAGTCAATATTGTAATCCGCAAACCCGATGATACGCTCCGGGCAGGCCCCCATACAGGTGCCGCACCTCCTACAGCGTGTCGGGTTCGGAAGCGGGGTTCCCTTTTCATCATCATCCAGCGCTCCAAACGGACATTCCTCCGTGCATCGCTTACACTGCGTACACCTCTGGAAGAAGAAATCAGGAAATGTCATATCCCCGGACCTGGGGTGTACGGATACGCCTCGATTAGCGGATTCAATACACTGGATAACCTTGAGGGCAGCACCGGTCGCATCCTCCCTGCATTCCTGGATGCCGAGGGCCCTGCGCACGCAGCCTGCCGGGTGAATACCGGTCCTTCGACTCTCATACGGGAAACAGATAAAATTCGAATCTGCATATCCATCAAAGAGATCCAGATCCTGAAATCCCGGCCCTTGTCGATAGGCGAGGTTTAGGACAGGATCATCTCTTGTGGTAGGAACCATACCTGTACCCAGCACTACCAAATCGACGCTCACCTTGATGTTCTCACCAAGAAGCGTATCCTTCGCCTCCAAGACAAGGGTTCCGTCGCCATTCTTAGATACTCCCACCACATCGCCCTTGGTCATGAAAATCCCTTCATCCTGCTGGGCGCTCTTGTAGAAGTATTCGTTCTGGCCGAGTGTACGCATGTGCTGATAGAAGATATACGCCTTGGCCTCCGGGTTATCCTCCCGCACATACTTTGCCTGCTTCAGGACAACCATACTGGTAACGGCTGCGGCATAGGAAAAATCTTCGTCCGACCCCTGGCCGGGACACTGGATAAAGGCTACATTGCTCGCAGGTTTGCCGTCGGAAGGCCTCACAATCTTGCCCTTGCCGGCCATCTCTTCAAGGGCCACGTTAGTTATAACGTCCAGAAGATCCCCGAATCCAAGATGATCCAACCTTTGGGGCGCTTCTTCTGTCTCTTCGGCCTCCTTGCCCTCCTCGGCTTCGCCTTCTTTCGCCTTTTCAGCCTCAGGCGCTGCAGGCTCATATGGCTTCCAACCTGTTGCCAGGATCACAGCCCCGAATCGCTCTGCATCAGGGTCCTTGGTCAGGAGATCCGCAGGGGAATCAGGGGTCGGCTCCTTTGAAGAAGGGCCACCTTCTCCCCCGGCCGGGGCTGCTGCCTCAGCCCCCTCTTCTGCCTGCACAGGTACCGGTATGTCCCAGGCACTTTTGGTGCCTGTGTTCTTGAAGGTGACATCAAAAAGCCCTGGGGCCCCCGCGATGCGGGCCACCTCTGTGCCCGTACGGATTTCAATCTTGGCATGGGCTTCAGCCTCTTTGATGATCTGGTCAATGACGGGCTCCTGCAATTCCTCATAAGGGTACGCCCATGGCGTCTGTTTGCGCATCTTGGCCACAAACCCGCCGACTCGGGGCTCCTTTTCGATAATCGTGGCCTCATACCCGGCCTTTGCCACCTCAAGGGCCGCACTCAGCCCAGTCACACCGCCCCCCAGCACCAGGATCCTCTTGTTGATGGATTCCTCCAGGTGAGGCTCCGGAACCAATATCCTCTCGGCCTCGGCTATGCCCATACGAATATAGTCTTCAGCCATTTCTTGTATAAACTCATCCACTCCCTCCTCTTCCCGAGGTTTGTGGCTCCAGACCACGCCTTCCCTGAGATTGACCCTCTCCACGACCACTTGTGGTCCAAAATCAAAGACATCGTATAGGACACGGCGCGAACAGGCAGGGATAACAACCGTGTTCACCCCTTCGTTTGCTATGTCTCGCTTGATGAGCTCAATCCCTTCCGTGGAGCACATGGCGCGATGGTTCTTGCAGAGCTCTATCTTTTTGGGTACGGCACCTGCCAGCTTCTCTATGTCGAGGCCATCTCCGATCCCACAACCTGTGCAGATATATACACCTAACTTCTTTTCCATCGTTGATTACCTCCTAGCTGTTCACCACAGTTTGAATGGCCTTTAGGGCTGCACCAGTCGCAAGTTGATTGGATGAAGTCACATCCAACGGCTTCAGGGCACAACCGGTGGCAAACATCCCACCATCTGCAAGATCTGAAACCAGAAAGCCGTCTGGATCGCACTTAACCCCGCCTGGCAACTCGGTATCCGCCGTATTCGGAACCATCCCTGTGGCCAGCACAGCCATGTCAACCGTCTCATATACCTTTTCACCGGTGACTGCATTTTCTGCCACAACCGTGATATCCTTGGTGGTGGGGTCTTCCTGGACTTCGGCTACCTTCCCTTTGATCAAGAAGACGTTCTCATCCTCTTTGATCTTCTTGTAGAACTTCTCATAACGCTGCCCGGGCGCCCTGATATCGATGTAGAATACGAAGATTGCCGCCTCCGGGTATTGCTCCCTCACATACGTGGCCTGTTTCAACGATGCCATACAACAGATGTAGGAACAGTAAGGCAAATGGTTTTCGTCTCTTGAACCTGCGCATTGAACAAAGGCAATCTTTGAGATCTTCTTGTTGTCCGATGGACGCACAATATTTCCCTTGGTAGGACCATTCGTAGCGCCAAGGCGCTCCATCATCATATTGGTAATAACGTTGGGATATTCAAACCCGAGATTATCTATCTTCGAGGCATCATAGGGCTTCCAACCTGTTGCCCAGATAATGGCCCCTACCTTCAGGTTGATAGTCTGGGACTGCATCTCCAGATCAATGGCGTCGTACTTGCACGCCTCAACACACCTCTTCGCATCATCTGTGCCGATAATCTTGGGAGAAATGACGTACCGCATGGGAAAGGCCATCTCATGCGGCAGATAGGCCCCTTTCGTGGTACTCATATCAAAATTGAATTCATCGGGGAGCTTTGCCATGCAGACCTTTTCACACTCGCCGCAACAGGTACACTTCTCATTCACATAGCGGGGCATCACATTGATCGTGACGTCATAGTTACCCGCCCCCCCGGAAATGCTCTGGACCTCTGCCATGGTATAAAAACTTACCTTTTGATTGTCCTTTATCCTTCTAAAATTGATCTCAAGGCCACACGTCGGAGGACACAGCTTTGGAAAGTAGTGCTTCAATTGAGCAACTCTCCCGCCCAGGTAAGGATTCTTTTCCACAAGAATAACATCATAGCCCACTTCAGCGGCCTCAAGGGTTGCTGTCAACCCGCTGATACCTCCTCCCACAACCAGGATGCTGCCCTTCGTGACATCTTCAGCTCTTTGTTCTTCTGTCATGCTATTCCTCCGGTCGAAAGGGATCAGGTCTTGACATTTGGCACATTCAAGGCTGGCTACGCGCACGTTGAATTCGCTTTGACTATTGTGCCAATGTCAACGCCTGACCCCCACAGAGTCAGTAGATTTTTAAAAAAATCTCCAGGCGCCGCATGCGCGGCACCTGGAGGTCAAACATATCATCCCGTGGTAGGCGATGGTCACTCCTAATCAGGGATGATCTTGTGATAGGGTTCCTTTTTGCAAGTCCACTCTTTGGTTGCCGGGTCATACTTGGAGTTCGTAAAACAGAACCACTCCTCGTCATTTTGCTCCGGATAGTCCGCCCTGTAGTAGAAGCCCGGATAGCGGGACTCCTCCCTGTACAGGATGTGCCTGCAATGGGCCTCCACCGTCCACAGCCGATGCCTCATCTCCCAGCAACGCATCAGTTCGTGCAGGTCGCCGGCAGCCAGTTTGTCACAATCCTCGCGCATGACTCCAAACATCTCCATGAGGATTTGAAGGGCAGTGCCGCTGGTCTGGTAGTAGGTCATCCAGCCGGCGCCATACTCGTTGGTCGCCTTCATCAGGCGCATGGAAAAACCGGCAGGCTTCATGTAATTCGGGTTGATATCCACAGCCGTGGTGTATGCCGAGTGCTCCAGGAAGATCCTCACCGGTGCGTATGTAAGATCGACCAGTTCCTGTGTGGACTCCTTGAGTGCAGGAGCAAGGTCGGCATTGTCCTTCACATACCTGACTGCCTCTTTGATGGCAATGCGGCCTTCTGCATGGGAACCCGAAGAAAACTTGTGCCCTGAGGCGCCCACACCGTCTCCGGCAGTAAACAGCCCGTTGACCGTGGTCATGCGGTTGTAACCCCACTTGTAGGAATCCGGCACCCAGTCTTCATTAGGCCCGCTAACCCAGATACCGCAGCAGCCGGAATGAGAACCTAAGAGATACGGCTCTGTGGGCATAATCTCTGACATCTTCTTCTCAGGCTCGCAGTTCTGTGCGCACCACAGGTTCGCCTGGCCGCAGGTCATGTCAAGGAAGTCCTCCCACGCCTCGGATTCGAGGTGCTTCAGCTCTTTCTTGTCCATGGTCTTGCCAAGCTCGGCCAGGGCGGCCGGGGTGTCCATCCGGATCGGTCCGCGGCCCTCTTTCATCTCTGCCAGCATCACGTGGTTCCTCAGGCAGGTAGGGGTCACCGCAGCAGTCCCGTAAGGTGCATATTTCTCGAGCTCATTCTTGGTAAAGTCACTGAGCAGGTAATTTTCACCCAGCCCGTTTTGAAGCTTTGCCTTGAAGAGCAGGAACCAGGCGCCAACCGGACCATACCCATCCTTGAAGCGGGCCGGGGTGAACCGGTTTTCCATCATGGTCAACTCAGCGCCGACCTGGGAGCACATAGTATAGGTAGAACCTGAGTTCCATACCGGGTACCAGGCGCGGCCCTTGCCTTCACCCTGGGCACGAGGCATGTAGATGTTCACGGCCCCGCCACAGGCTACCATCATGGTCTTGCACTTGATGATATATACCTTGTTCTCGCGTACGCTGAAGCCGACAGCGCCTGCAACGGTATTCTCCTTGTTGGCATCCAGAAGGAGCTTTACGATGAATACCCTCTCCAGGATGTTCTCTTCGCCTAAGGCCTTCTTGGCCGCCTCGGCCACGATGCACTTGTAAGACTCACCGTTGATCATGATCTGCCACTTGCCGGTCCGAACCGGTTCGGCCCCCGACTTCAGGGTGCCCAAATCCTGGCCCTTGTGGCCGTCAAGGTTCTTGCCCTCTGCAGTCTTTTTCCACATGGGCAGGCCCCACTCTTCAAAGAGATGGACTGAGTCGTCCACGTGCCGGCCACAATCGAAGACGAGGTCATCGCGGGTAAGGCCCATGAGGTCGTTTCTGACCATCTTGACATAATCTTCAACGGGATTTTTGCCAATGTAGGTATTGATGGCTGAAAGCCCCTGGGCCACAGCCCCGCTTCGCTCCATGGCGGCCTTGTCAACCAGAAGGACGCTCATGTCACCTGACCATTTTTTGACCTCAAAGGCAGAGCCGCAGGCAGCCATACCACCGCCCACAATCAATATATCGACTTCTCTTTCTTCAACCTCTGGGTCTTTTACTACGAGAAGTTCTGCATTTGGTTTACTCGGTATTGCCATATCCATATCCTCCTTAACTAAACTAATTAGGTTTTCTACATGCTCAAACCTCTTCTAACACGCTAGGTCTGAGGCACGGGCAATGTCACGCCTTCGGCTTCCTCAGTACAGAGCAAAGCACTGTTAAGATCCTTACCTACCAGACCTGCGTAGTCATTGGCTGTACCTTCTGCCGTGGTCCGGATGGGGAACTTAAAACGCTTGATCAAGCCATTTCTGAACTTGCAGGTCCACATGACATCCTCGGTGCCTCTCATGGGCATAATACTGGAGCCCATAGGAACAAAATCAGAATATCCCCTGACCTCAACCGCCTGAGTGGGGCAAATCTTGACACATGAAAAGCACTCCCAGCACTGATCCGGCTCCTGGTTGTAAGCCTTCATGGCTGTTGCGTCCAAGACCATCAGGTCATTGGGACAGATGTACATGCAGGCTGTTTTATCCCCGCCTTTGCAGCCATCACATTTTTCTTGAATGACAAAACTTGGCATTGATGTACCTCCTAATAAATCGTTTTTGATGGTTACCGAGAAGGTTGCTACCACATGCCACCATGTGGTCCAGATTTCCCGCGTTAGTCAGCACCAGTTGTTACCACATC
Organism: Desulfobacterales bacterium C00003060; assembly: GCA_001751085.1. GTDB lineage: Bacteria > Desulfobacterota > Desulfobacteria > Desulfobacterales. Next base: position 8,000 of record MAXP01000064.1, read on the forward strand.
CCCCCTTTCAGGTAAGTATCCTTCGGCCCCCCTATTAGGCCTCAAAATCTCACGATTCCTTATTCCTATTACAATTATCAATTTTAACTATAAAAAAAAGACGCACCCAAGCTCCCGAAGACGGCCACAACGAAAAACCCACGTGACAAAAAACCGCCCTCTGTAGCAAGGCATCCTTCTAATTTCGGGCAATCCAAGGTGTTCCTTTACTACTGTTTGACGTATAATTTAGGGTCTTTTGTAAAGAAATTCACGGGTTTACAGAGCCAAGCTAAATCGACTATTCTTTACCATTATACGTTGATCTTGTCAAGCCATTTTTGAACGGCCAACAAACCGTCAAATAGGCGGTTACCCCTCACTTCCCTGGCCTTGCAGGTCATGTTGCCTGATACCAACCCGCTGTTCCATCGTTGGGCATCCTTCATGAGTCAGTTTACACTTTTTCCTGGCATTTTGGTTGCATTCAGATGTCAGGTGTCAGGACACATGTAGGTTTCAGGTGTCAGTGTTCAGGTGTCAGGAAAGAAAAACGTAAAACCGACACCTGAAACCTGGTTTCTGAAACCTGAACACTTGAACCAGTCCTTCATTTCGAAAAAAGTGTAAACCACTTTTGCTCGATTTTGAAAGATGCCCTTTTCTTGATATTTATATAGATTCCATGGCATCCTTCATTGACCAGTTTACACTTTTTTCGAAAAAGCGTGTATTATCGAATTGAAT
>MAXP01000065.1 GCA_001751085.1 Desulfobacterales bacterium C00003060
CCAGGGATTGTCTTTGTCGCTGTATGGACGACATAGATAGAATACTTCTCGCTGATGTTCTTACGGGATGCTTCGTCGTGTGTCAACGTTTCTATAGTTTTCAAAGTTTTTTCGTCCCCGTTCCTAACGTCATTACGCTTCACCCTTCTCAATCGTTTGCCAGTGTCCGCCCCTGGCGGGGCCGATGCGACGCAGGCGGCCTTTTTCCCGCAATTTTGCGATCTGTTTTTCTACGGCGCGAGTGGTGAGACCAAACGCTTCGGCCAGTTCAGGAATAGTAATTTTCGGATTATCAGAGAGAAAAGTAAAAACTTGATTTTCAGTTTTCCCCGAACTTTCCCGAACTTTCCCGAATTTTCCCCGAATTTTCCCCGAACTTTCCCGAACTTTCCCGAACTTTCCCCGAACTTTCCCCGAACTTTTCGAGTAATCAGTCAAGTCGAATGAACCATTGGGTACTTTTCGATGAATTGTTACGATGAAAAGACAGCCTTCGCGATCATCTGTAAAGTCTATATCACGCCATTTTTCCAGCGCTCGCTTAATCCCGGACCCAAGTCCGTGGTAAGGCAAAAGCCCCTTTGCCACAAATGAAACCAGAATCGGGTTTCGAATATTGGAAATACCGGCCCGAATCCGTTCAACCGTCAGGTTGTTCGGCAGGTGACCGGGGCTGATGATTTCTATACGGTTATCAAAGATGAAAAGCCGGATGGGAGCGCTCACCAGATAGTCGCGGTGAATCAATGCATTGACCAGGAGCTCTTCAAAAACCAGTTCCGGAATCTCAGGCAGTCCCGGCGCATTAACACCACGTCCGTATTGCACCTTGTGCAGGTTGCGCATGATAAACGATAAAGAATCATTAAAAATCTTGCTCAATGGACCTGAAAAATCTTCGGTATCCAGATAGTCACTGACATGAATTTCATTGCCCGGATATCGAATTGCCTTTACAACAAATTGCGGTTTGATCCACTCGGGGCGTTCTGTAAACAGGAGTACTCCCGCCAGATTCAAGCTACCGATATCGGTAGCCAGGCTCATATTCTGCAACAGATGTATCAAATCCCTGGGGTCATCCGGAAAATTCAGTTTATATACATCGCGGATGAAATCGCGGAAACGAAGCTTGTCGAGTTTATCTATCCCTGCTTTTGTGGGGAGTTCGTCAGCATGGAACTGATCGGAAAGCTGGAAAAACCGGCGCAGTTCTTCCTTGGAATTGATCCGCCGTTTATCTGCCCCGCATTTTAGCCAGATAACCCCGTTTTTATCAAAATACGGTTTGTCGAGGCCTTTTGGCACGGTGAGTACAATAACGATGCGTTCGGTCGAAAGCTGAACATTTTCCGTCTGAACCGTCAAGGGACTTCGTATATGCTGGCTGGCTGCATTGCTGATGAGCTGATTGATTCTCGCCACATCCTTTGGCAAAAGCCCTCGTTTAGAACCATCATCCGCTACGCCAATAAAAATCGTCCCCCCATCGGAATTGGCAAAAGCCACCATTTCCGAGGCCAGTGAATCGACATTGCGCATATTGACCTTGAACTGACGAGTGCTGTCTTCACCTGATGCAATGGTGGCAAGCCGATCGTCTGTCATTTCTTGTTCCTTTTTGCTTCCTTTTTTCACCAGTCACCCTTTATTATTATTTCTTCGATCATTTTGTTAAATTCCGCTTCAACATTTCAGATCCATATCGGTGTTGAGGATGGATTGTTCAAAGAAATGAACTCCGATGCCGGATCAACACCGGATATCAAAAGATTGTCCCGCGCACGGGTGCAGGCAACATAAAGCAGGTGCCGTTCCGTGTTAGGAACGTGGACGAAATAACTTCACCAAGTAGGCGCATAGGATTTGGGTCAAATTTGTTCGATCTCAAATCACAAAAGTTGAAGAAATTGCATGTGTTTGTGATCTTCTTTTAATGTTAAACAGTGGTATTTGGATAAAAATAACTATCGTTTGGTAATCTTCGGGCCAACATAAACTATAAACAGTGATTCATCAACACGAATCGGCCAGGAAAAGTGTACGCGTAGTTGAGGTGTCTGTACTTTGCCATGCCATGGGCAGAACAATGTTTTATCGGATTCATTCGGGTGTGGGAACGTCATGTCCTT
>MAXP01000066.1 GCA_001751085.1 Desulfobacterales bacterium C00003060
TTATAAGAACGATTCATCCCGCAAACTTGCAACTATTTTTCTGAAAAGCTATAGTTCTCAAATCCCATCAATCTTAGCACTTTAGTTCACTCCAAACCCAGGGAATAAGCAATGGAGCAGTATAAGGTTCAAAAGACCTACCAGCAGATCAACGAAAAGATCAGAGACGGCAATGTCGTTGTGGTGACAGCCGAGGAACTTATTGACATCCTGAAGGAAAATGGCCCGGTTCAGACTGCCAGAGAAGTGGATGTAGTTACCACCGGCACCTTTGCACCCATGTGTTCATCCGGGGCTTTTATCAATTTTGGCCACTCTGTTCCCGGGATTAAGGCCTCCAAGGTCTGGCTCAATAATGTTCCGGCATACGCCGGCATAGCTGCTGTAGATTGCTATATCGGGGCCACTGAGCCGTGTGAGGAAGACCCCCTTAACAAGGTACACCCCGGAGAATTCAGGTACGGTGGCGGCCATGTGATTCACGACCTTGTTGCGGGCGATACGGTTCACATCAAGGCAACCGCCTATGGAACCGATTGTTATCCCAATCGAGCCATTCAAAAGGATGTTACACTCAAGAAACTCCCACAGGCCACGCTGTGTAACCCAAGGAATGGGTATCAAAACTATAATTGCGCAATAAACCTAAGTAACAGGACCGTTTATACGTATATGGGCACGCTTCGCCCGAATGCAGGAAACGCAAACTATTGCTCTGCCGGACAACTGAGTCCCCTGATGAACGACCCATATTACATGACCATCGGTTTAGGCACAAAGATCTTCCTTGGGGGGGGGCAGGGGTTTGTGACATGGCACGGCACCCAGCATAAACCTAAGGTCAAGAGGACTAAGAAGGGCATTCCCCTTACCCCTGCCGGCACCATGTGTGTAATGGGAGACATGAAAAAAATGAGCCCAAGGTGGCTGGTGGGCGTGGGTATGCAAGGATACGGCTGCTCATTGGCAGTCGGTGTGGGTGTACCCATTCCGATCTTGAATGAAAAGATCGCGGAATTTGCGGGCATTTCAGATGATGACATCTTCACCCAGATCGTAGACTATGGAAACGACTATCCGCGGGGTATATCAAAAAGCTATGGCAAAGTCAGTTACAGCGAGCTGAAAAACGGCACTATCCGATTCAACGGCCAAGACGTGCCGACTGTGCCTCTTTCGAGCGTCGTTCGGGCAAGGGAGATTGCAGAGACCCTGAAAAAATGGATACAGAAAGGGAAATTCACATTGGGTGAACCCCAACAGTTGCTTCCTTCGGTATAGCGGTTTCCATCCGGAAACGGCCCTCCCTTTGAGCTGCGGTTCTGGTTTCAACTCAAGAAAGGTAACCAACAAAATTGAAAGAACTCACTTCATCCGAAAATACTGTTAGGCCGAAAAAGAACATCATTCGGGAATACGGAGAGGCGATCCTCATCGCCGTTATCCTTGCCCTTTTTATCCGTACGTTTGTTGTACAGGCATTCAAGATCCCCTCTGGTTCTATGCAGCCGACCCTTCTGATCGGTGATCATATCCTGGTAAATAAGTTCATATACGGTATAAAGCTTCCTTTTTCAGATAGCGTCCTTATTCCTATCAAGGATCCCGAACAAGGCGATATCGTTGTATTCGAATTCCCTGAAGACACGAAAAAGGATTTCATTAAGCGGGTCATTGCCGTGCCGGGTGATACTATCGAAATCCGCAACAAAAAGGTTTACATCAACAACTTGCCTATTGACGATCCCTATGGCGCTTATCCAAATCCTCACTCTATGCGGGGGGCGGCTCGGCCTCGTGACAACTTCGGTCCTGTTACCGTCCCGCCCAAATCCTTCTTTGTCATGGGAGACAACCGCGATCACAGCTACGACAGCCGATTTTGGGGGTTTGTGAAACAGTCAGCGATTAAAGGAAAAGCCTTTATTATATATTGGTCATGGGACACGGAAAATACAGGTGTCAGGTGGAAACGATTGGGAGATATTGTCCGCTGAGGAATGTATACCTCACAACTTATACTCCACACTGTCATAAGCTGCGCTTTGTTGAAGCGCCTAAAGTAAACCCATGAGGCCTGCCAAAAAAGATATTCTTGATATGGAAAGCCTTTCCGTTGAGGATATCCAAGCCGTCCTGGATACTGCGGAAAATCTAAAAGAGATATCCACCCGTCCTATTAAAAAGGTGCCAACCCTCCGCGGCAAGACCATTATCCACTTCTTCTATGAGCCAAGTACCAGGACCAGAACGTCATTTGAGATTGCAGCAAAAAGGCTTAGCGCCGACACGGTAAGTATTTCGGCCTCCACGAGCAGCATTGCCAAGGGCGAAACTCTGGCAGACACTGCAAGGAATCTTGAAGCCATGAACCCGGATGCCATTGTTCTCCGCCACCGTTCCGCCGGTGCATCCCGGATGTTGGCACGGCTGATCAAGGGATCTGTGATCAATGCGGGGGATGGTATGCACGCCCACCCCACGCAGGCTCTACTGGACATGATGACGGTACGGGAAAAAATAGGCCGGCTTGCCGGTCTCAGGATTGCCATTATTGGCGATATCGCCCATAGCCGTGTGGCCCGTTCTAATATTGTCGGTTTTATCAAAATGGGGGCAAAGGTTGTTCTGGCAGGGCCACCCACCATGATCCCGATGGGGATTGAGGCTTTAGGACCAACTGTCACGTATCATGTTCACGAGGCCATCAAGGATGCTGATGTTATCATGGTACTGCGCATTCAGAAAGAGCGCCAGCAGGCATTTGTGTTCCCTTCCGAGCGGGAATATGCACAATGTTACGGATTGACCGTGGAAAAACTTGCCGGGGCCAAGGAAGACGTCCTGATCCTGCATCCCGGACCAGTCAACCGAGGTGTTGAAATAGCGCCTGAGGTTGCTGAGGGACCTTACTCGGTCATATTAGATCAGGTTACGAACGGCGTGGCCGTTCGAATGGCGCTTTTTTATCTGCTTCTGGGAAGTCCACGTTGATATAGTATTTCGGAATTCGGAGTGCGGATTGCGGAATTCGGAGTGCGTGAGCATTGGGTTGAACCCGTGAACTAATGAACGTCGAACATCGAACGTCCAACATCGAATGTTGAACCCCAAAAGCGAGCGCATTCCACTCAGCTTGCCCTCCGGGGCGTAGGCC
>MAXP01000067.1 GCA_001751085.1 Desulfobacterales bacterium C00003060
CTTAACGGAATCCAATGTGTTCTCTTTCATTCATCCAACTCCGCAAAAACGGTTGTATTATTGACCCGGCCTATGGGAAGAATCTCCTTTACGATCTTGAATCCCTCGATGTCGTCGGGTTTGACGGGCTCATACAGGATTGCACGCATCCCGGTATAGGTCCGGAAAACAACAGAAGCATGCCCCCGTTTTTTCAAGAGTTCGCGGAGACTTTGAAAAATTCTGGCCTTGGGTTCTGCCAGGGCCGAGACCAGCACCATGTTCCAATCCAGATCTTTAAGACAGGACTCATCCCCATGGATAATTCCGATCTCTTTTTCCAACCCCAGACACTTGATTACCTGTGTTGACAGTTCGACGGTTTCATAAGACTTGTCCAGGCCGACAGACCGTATGCCATAAAGACGGCTCATGAGTATCAGGCTTGAGGGTACAGGGCCGCCCCCGATAAATGCCAGCCTGCTGTCCGGCGCGATATGCATGGCCTCGATCTGGTTTTTCACCAGGGCTTCATAACGGGGATAAAGGGGGAAAGCTCTCAGGGTTTCCCACGGGGCATCTGATTTGAGCAATTCATCTGCCAGATGTACTTCATGGATGCTGAAGAATGTGGAATAATAGGAACGGATCACCGGAAGCTCCATCCGGATGTCAGGGTCCTTGAGAATCAATCCTGCCAGATGGACACCGGCCTCCATGTGGGCCAGATCATCCAGGATTTGATAGAGCCGGTAAAGATCTTCCGGGCTCAGCGCCGCAAGGCTCTCTCGGGTATATCTTTTGATCCGTGCAGCAAAGGCCATGATATGGGGTTTTATGATATCCACGCTGGACAGGCAATCTTTACAGCAATCCAAAAAATCATGCTCATCCAGTTCGTGTTCGTGTGTATAATTGATATCATGCATGATGTGTCGGTTTCATTTTGTGCCCGTTTGATATCCTTAACGAAAAGACCGGTTCAGGCCAAAATCCAAATGTCATAATTCCAGAATTCTAGGGGTTTCGGCGGTCTCTATTTTCCTTGGAAGCCACCACGGCGAAAGCCACTCCCGTAAAAATTATCATGGGCTATATTGTCTCAACATCATGACAATCCTGGATCCTTCTATCAATGAATTCGTAATCCTTCACAATACTCCTAAAACGAATTTCATTTTCACTCAGTATTTCGAATCGGTATATTTCGGGTTCTTCCATTACGTCTGGGGCAATTTCATAAAACCTGTGGCGATCAATCCACCATTTGCCTTTCTGTGTAGATTTGTAAATCCCTTCCTCAGTGTGATGAAAAAAGACAATTGTGTACGTTCCATCTTCTGAACGATTCTGCATCCACGTACGCAATAAGTTCCCTTCATGATCTACATACTCACCTTCCCACATTCCGACAAATACACGCCTAATATCTTCCGGTACATTTCCCCCGGGAGCGTTATTCATGGTTCCACATCCAGTTTGGAGGATCGTCATCAAAACGAGGAATAGAGCTATTTTAAATGTTTTCATCTTTTTTCCTAAGGCAAATTTGATTTAGACGCCCGAAAAATGGACAAATCCCCTCCCGTAAATTCTCAAGAAGTTCGGATGCGCTTTCAGCCGTATGATACGCAGAGCAATAGGAGCCTATCAATCCTCTAACGCCGTTAGATCACCTTCCTTAAGTCCCAATTCTCGCGCCTTGAGGACCCGGCGCATGATTTTTCCGCTCCTGGTCTTTGGGAGCTTGTCCTTGAACTCGATTCCACGGATGATCACAATCGGTCCCAATTCCTTTCGCACGTGGGCCTTAAGTTCGTTTACAAGTCTGTCTTCGTCTTCTTCAACGCCTTCCTTTAAGGTGACGAAGATCTTGGCCACTTCTCCACGGATCTTGTCGGGCACGCCAATGCATGCAGCCTCAGCAACGTGTTTATGACTCACCACGGCGCTTTCGACCTCTGCGGTACCGATTCTGTGCCCTGCAATCTTGAGGACGTCATCAGACCGGCCCTGGAACCAGAAATAGCCATCCGCGTCTTTGCTGGCAATGTCGCCTGCCAGATACATCCCCGGAATCTTTGACCAGTAAACCTCTTTGTATTTCTCGGGGTCCTTGTACAGTGTGCTGAGCATGGCAGGCCAGGGCTCTTTAACGACCACGTGTCCTCCCTTGCCGGCTTCAACGGGTTCACCATTGGCATCGACCACGTCCACATGAACACCAGGGACGGGCTTAAAGGCTGAACCGGGCTTCAATACATTGCATGGTGTGGGTGCGACCATAAACATCCCTGTTTCGGTCTGCCACCAGGTGTCCATGACCGGGCAATTCTGGTTCCCTACATTTTCATAATACCAGATCCACGCTTCCGGGTTGATCGGTTCACCTACTGTGCCGAGCAGACGAAGCGTGGAAAGGTCGTGCTTTTTCGGATGCTGAGCTCCGAACCTCATCAGCATCCGAATCGTGGTTGGTGCTGTGTACAGGATATTGATTCCATACTTCTCGATAATCTGCCACATCCGGTCCGGTCCGGGAAACAACGGATGGCCCTCGTACATGACCGTGGTGGTACCGGCAATGAGGGGGCCGTAGACAATGTAACTGTGACCTGTGACCCAGCCTGGATCAGCAGCACACCAGAAGATGTCGGTCTCTTTGATGTCAAAGACCCATTTTAGTGTCCGGTTGATCCCGACCATGTACCCGCCATGCACATGGACAACTCCTTTGGGTGCGCCGGTTGTCCCTGATGTATATAGGATAAAGAGAGGGTCGTTGGCATCCATCTCCCGTGTCTCAAATTCTGATTGTTCACCATCCATCAAATCATGGAACCAGAGGTAACGACCGTCACTCATATCGATCTTTGCCCCCGATCTCCTGACCACGACAACGGTCTCCACAGTGGGACAGGCTGTCATGGCGTCATCGACGACATCCTTCAGCCTGATAAGCTTCCCGTTCCTGTAAAACCCATCTACCGTAACAAGAAGCCTCGCCTCGGCATGGTTTGTCCTCTCTCGAAGGGCCAGTGCGCTAAAGCCGGCATATACCACGCTGTGTACGGCCCCAGCCTTAGCGCATCCGAGCATGGCAATGGCGATCTCCGGGATGTTTGGAAGGTATATGGCCACGCGGTCCCCTTTCTTGATTCCAAGGGATGTGAGGACATTGGCAAATTTGTTAGCAGCCCGGTAGAGGTCGTAATACGTCATGCGCTCGCGGGCACCCCCCTCGCTTTCAAAGATGATGGCCACCTTGTTTTTGCGATGGGTCTTTACATGCCGGTCGAGGGCATTGTAAGCAATGTTGGTCTTGCTGCCTGCAAACCACTTGAAAAACGGGGCATCGGAGCGGTCGACTACCTGATTCCACTTCTTGAACCAGTCCAATTCATGGGCAGCCTCCTCCCAGAACGCCTCAAGATCGTACCTGCCCCGCTTCACGGCATCTTCATAATCGTTCGGGTTCAGGTTTGCGTCTACAACTATTTGAGGCAGGGGCCGAAACACCCTCCCTTCTTCGAGCAGTGCCTCAGTCGTTTCCTTTTCCGATTGCATTCTTCCGGCTTCTACGCCTCGATCTTCCATAAGCCTTCCCTCCTTGCTTACTTCTTTGCTGATTATAACGGATCTTCGAATTGCAATATCCCTGATTCGGATATATCTTCTCCACTGCTTCCGCGCTTCACGCCTGCCCACCAAACGGCGGATAGCCCCACGCATATCATAAATAGTGCCTGAACGGAAACCTCGATTTCTCGTGGTTGGGTTGAGCCCCTCGATTTTGTTGGGTTTCGTGCAGGCACTAATTAGAATTTTTGATTCCTCAAGTAGTTGAAAGAGAGGTTGTCCATGCCGGTAAGGATAAGGGATGCGCAGATATTTTTTTTGGCGGAAATGGGTTACTGGTTCATTGGGGAAGTTTGGCTTGACGGAGAAATCAAAAAATGGGAAAGTGCCTTCAGAAATCAATATTTCATTATAGCGCTATACTTCATTTCATGCCCATTGTGGCATCCTTCATTGACCAGTTTACACTTTTTTCGAAAAAGCGTGTATTATCGAATTGA
>MAXP01000068.1 GCA_001751085.1 Desulfobacterales bacterium C00003060
AGGACGATTCAAACCGCTTTCCCTAACAACTGCAGTAGATCTGACAAGAAAACTCTATCTCCTTTTTATGACCCTGGAGATATCGGTGATCAGAATGGGTATCCACGCCTCCAGGAGCCTGTTGGAACCAGGCGCTGTGGTTGCAGGACCGTTTCATCCGGCATTCGGGCACATGGTTCATTCCGCCGTTTTTCTGGAACTTGCAGCACGACAGATCGAGATGCAAGAAACGCCATCTAAGCAGATTACCCTAAGAATTCATCCACATGACATGCCTAAGCTCAGAGGGTTCAAAAACCACAACATAAGGCAACTCATCCAGCAATTCCACCTGGAAAAACTCAGCGTAGTCCCGGATCATAGTGTCCCCAAAAACGTCGTGAGGGTCGTGAAGCAACCCGTTGTTATCTGCTAAGATCAGGGGTTAGATACGGCATCCTTCACGACAAGTCAAAAGTAATTTACACTTTGTTGATCTTGTATTTTGGCAGTGAAATTTGAAACCTGAAATTTGAAATTGGGAAAAACACAAAAATGTAGATGCGTTACCTAATTTCAAATTTCAAATTTCCAGTTTCGACATGGCCATTCAATTCGATAATACACGCTTTTTCGAAAAAAGTGTAAACTGGTCAATGAAGGATGCCTTAGATACGCCTTATTTTAGGATATTTTCTCAAAAGCACTTGATAAACATAGACTCCAAGAAACCCTCCTGACAGGTCAAAAAAAACGTCCCATATATCGGCCGTTCTGAAAGGGACGTAATGTTGGTGCAACTCATCAGTGGCCCCATAGATCCCTGTAAACAGGACGCTTGCCGTCAGGATCAACGCATGATCATCTTTGAACCTTGAATTCCTAAGAGCCCTCAGGAATAATATGCCAAGCACGGCGTACCCGGCTAAATGGAGCAATTTGTCTATGTGCGGCAGGTCAGGCGTCTCTTCAATTGTTGGATGGGAAGATTGGACAAAAATGACAAGACAATAAAAGATGACCGGAAACCAATAACGCAAGAAATGATGACTTCCTTTCTTATCCATGATTTTACGTAACCGTTCACGGGTTTACAGATTGTATTCTCATCACAATACGCCATTTTGCAAATGTTTTGTAGAGGAAAACCGACCGCTTCCACTACTATTTCGGATTGGGGAGTTCGGAGTTCGGAATTCGGAGTTCGGATTGCGGAGTTAAGCTGAACATCGTCTTGAGGTAAATTCATCTCGGAGGTTTGAAATTATTTTTCTGAAAAGCTATAGTCCTTAAGAAAAAGGCTTTGGGATTCAACATAGCCTCATAGCGAAAAATGGCGGGTTACGGGTTCCAATCAAGCTCAAAGCTCAAAGAAAAACCATGATTCTACTGCCTTGACCCTTGACCCCTGACCCTCTTCCACAAGTGGCAACAAAGTTACTGGGTAGTCTAAGGTTCTGTCATTCCGGCGAAAGCCGGAATCCAGTGGATGGTCGCAAAATATAATTTGCCTGGACTTATTGAGAAGTTGCGAATGGTTCTGATAACAATGTGAAATTACGCTAAAATGATGTGCAGCATAACTCCGAACTCTGAACTCTGAACTCCGAAATACTAACTCTACCCCAAAAACATTATCTTGAAATCTATATAAGACAGGAAAGGAGAAACTGATGAGAAAGGTTATCTTTGTGGTCCTTGGGCTGTTTTTTCTTATTGCGGTGTTGCTTGGAGCCGGCACGTTTTGGCTGGGACTGGAAGCGAAACAACAATACAACAATATACTTCAACAGGCTTCAACCTTCCAAAACGTTTATGTCTCAAACGAAAGCTACAGTCGTGGATTTCTCCGGTCTCAGGCCCGTACAGGAGTCGAAATTCGAACCCCCGGCGCTTGCAAGCCAGGCGAAGAGCCTCTCCGGTTCACGCTGGTTCATGACATAAGACACGGACCCTTGCCACTGTGGGAATCACTAATTGGGGAAAAACCACGGAAACCGGCTCTGGCCATCATCGAGACTCAAATCGAACTCAGCCCTGAGACGCAAAGCAGATTGAAAAAGGCATTCGGCGAAATCTCTGAAACACCCACAATAATAAACCACACCACCTTCTTTCTTGGAGGAAATGGTGAATCACAACTCGTCATCCCTGCGTTTCAGCAAACGATTGGCAAGGTCGACAAGGTCACCGTTGACTGGAAAGGTCTTACCTCCAACGTGGCATTCGACGCTGATTTCAAGACATTCACAGGTTCTTTGAGCGCCTCCGGCCTGGAAACGTTCGGGAAAGATGGCAAACTGGGGATGGAGGGCATAGAATCCGCCTTTAACGTCCATGAAGTGCCCAGCGGTCTGTTCCTGGGGGACGTCTCGCTCGATGTATCTCTCGTTGAATTTTCGGGCAATGGCAATGGACAACGGTTTTCCATCAACGATCTACAAATGAAAACATCCAGTCAAGCATCCAACGATACCATCAATTACTCCATGGCCATGCGGATCGAACAGACGATGGCTGACGACACGGCATACGGTCCGGGCGGCTATGAACTGCAACTTCGCAAACTCGACGCAGCCTCGCTCGCCAAGCTTCAGCGGGTTGCCCAGGAGGTGCAGACCCAGTTCCCACAGCAACCCGCAGACCAGATAACCCAGATGATGATCGCGAAGTATGCGCAGATATTGCCTGATCTGCTGAAGAAGTCACCTGAGATAGAGATCACACAGCTTAGCCTCAATACCAATGATGGGGCCTTCACGGGCAAGGCAAAAATCGTCTTCGATGGCACCAACGCTGCGACCCTCAACAATCCGTTGTTGCTCCTGAACGCTGTGACGGCCCATGCAGAATTTACCATCGCGGACCGCCTGTTGCAAAGAATCCTTGAATCGATTAGCAAAAAAGAAATCATCGCAGCCAACAACCAGGGGAAAGGAGCTGTGCTCAGCGAAGAAGAGATAAGCGCGCTTGCAGCAGTCAAGACCGCCAAGCGCCTCGAAACCCTGGTGGAGAAAAACAGCCTTGTCCACGAACATGGAAACTACAAGGCCAGCGCCGATTACCGGCAAGGGCAGGTGATACTGAACGGCCGTCCCGTGACACTCCAGGAGCTTGTTCTCTGATGCTGACAATCTTTCAGCCAACAGTTATGGTATTGCGGATTGCGGAGTTACGTACTTGCTGGACATGAGTACATTGGGACACAAAACTTTTACGGGGACGTAATTCTATCCTACCACACCTTTAATGCAAAAAGGCTACAGTCGTTTGGCATCCTTCATTTTGTGGTAAAAGTAGTTGACACTTTTATTGGAGCTAAAAATTGTAAATCGTAGAAGAGGCTTCCAGCCTCTTAAATCAGCGGCAGGATGCCGCTGCTACTTTTCAATCAAGTGTAAAGTAAAAATGAAGGATGCCAGTCGTTTCATTAAATACTTTCCGGTCTA
>MAXP01000069.1 GCA_001751085.1 Desulfobacterales bacterium C00003060
AATTTCAAATTTCACTGCCAAAATACAAGATCAACAAAGTGTAAACTACTTTTATAACCTTTCGAGGTATACCTCATGAGATGGTCATGTCGGTTCTGTTTTCTGAGATCCAATGATCAAATTTCTTGCGCAGCCAGCGTTTAAACCAATACCTGGTATTTGGTACAAGGACCATGATACCTGCCAAATCAGTGATGAATCCTGGGGTGAGCAATACAATGCCGGCAACAAAGATCAACATAGCATCCAGCATTTCTTCAGCCGGCAGTTGCCCGCGGTTCAGGCCTTCTCTGACCCTCATCATAGTGTTGATTCCCTGGAGTTTTGCGAGATATGCACCCAAAAAACCTGTCAGAATTACTATAAGAATGGTATTAAAGGCCCCGAAATACAAACCGATTTTTATCAACAGATAGAGTTCAAGGAATGGAATCAGCGTAAAGGCCAGGAACAGCTTTAGAAACATGTTTACGAACTCTCCTCATATAGAGTATCTTTCTAAGCATAAACATGATTCTTTTCTTGAGTCAAGTTTGTGGAAAGGCGTTTCTTCGTTGACGATGCAACTATTAATTGATATCTGTATGCGCAGGCGTTCAGAGGTTCAGGATTTCTGTGAACCCTGAACCTCTGAACCCGGGAACGGTTACCTGTATACCAATGTTCCGTCAGCAGTCCCGGCTGGCATAGGCATAAATTGGACCCTGCACCGCCAATACTCCAGTGGAGAAACCCACAAATTCTGACGTTACGATGAAAGGCAGGGCGTGACTGGGGAAGCCATCATTGAGAAACTGGCCGCGGCCTGCGGCATTGAGCCGGAATACAGGGACAACTGGGGCCGCATCCATCCAACATCCATAGAAGCAAAAAAATCGATTCTCAACGCCATGGGGCTCACGGTTGATTCGCCGGAGCCGGCCAAGGAGGCATGGCACGCCACGTTAGCACGTAAGTGGTCTAATCTTTCCGATCCTACGATCGTCGTCAATGTCTCTGACCCACCAAAGAAGCTGTTCTTTCAAATGCCCGTCCGGGCGCAGGGGGAAGCGCCAAGGGGGCTGAAGGTCTCTCTGATCATCACGGATGAACAGGGTGAAAAACAAGAGCATTATTACACTCAAACGGACTTGTCCTCTGAAGAGACTGTGCAGACGGAAGGCAGGACTTATCATCGCTGGGGCATCCCGTTTCCTCGAGTTCAGACCCTGGGTTATTATAGTTTTCACCTATCCGTACTCATCGGCGGTCTGCAAAGCTCACAAATAATATTTGTTGCAATATGCCCTGAGAAGGCATACATCCCAACAGCTCTCCAGGGCGACGCACGTGCTGCCGGCATCTCCATAAGCCTCTACGGTGTGCGATCCGAGAGGAATTGGGGGATTGGTGATTTTGGTGATCTGAGAGAAATCCTGGATTGGGTGGCTGAAGATCTACACGGGAGCATTGTTGGTTTGAACCCGTTGCACGCTATCTTTAACCGGAGGCCTTTTAACACAAGTCCTTATCTGCCCATGAGCCGGTTTTACCGCAATTATGTCTACCTCGATGTCCCCGCTATGGAGGATTATCGAGATTCACCTGAGGCCCGGACTCTCGTCAACGCATCCGAGACGCAGGGCCTGTTGTCTGAACTCAGAGCCTCGAAAACGGTCCAATATGAACAGGTGGCCGGGCTGAAGCAAAAGGTATTAAGGCAGGTTTTTCAAACCTTTCTTGAGAATCACTGGAATAGGGCTGGGAACAAAACCGACCGGCACCAAGAGATTGAAAACTATGTCGAGAGGGAAGGCCTCCTGTTGGAAAACTTTGCGACTTTCTGTGCTTTGGATTCAACCATACGCTCCGCAAATCCGACAGTGTGGATCTGGTCACAATGGCCCCCGGAATACCAGAGACCCGACACTGAAGCAGTTCGGCAATTTCGACAGGAACACCGGCAGGAAATTCTTTTTCACAAATACCTCCAATGGCAGATAGAAAAGCAGTTGTCTGAAGTTCAGGCCAAAGCAGAAAAGATCGGCATGTGTATTGGACTTTATCATGACCTGGCACTTGCCATAGACCGCTTTGGCTCTGATTCCTGGGCCTATCAGGAATCCTTTTTACCCGCGGTCCACGTGGGCGCCCCCCCGGATGCATTTTCACAACAAGGTCAGGACTGGGGTTTCCCTCCTCCCGACATGAAAGAAATCCAAGAAGACGGCTATCACTTGTTTGTGAAAGAGATCCAGAAAAATTGCGCCTTCGGGGGCGCCTTGCGGATCGATCACATAATGAGGTTTTTTCACCTTTACTTTATACCTGAAGGTAAGCTGCCAAACAGCGGGGCCTATGTATCACAACCTTTTGGGGATTTATTGGGAATACTCGCCCTGGAGAGTATTCGGAATCAAGTAGTCATTATTGGTGAAGACCTTGGTACTGTGCCGGTCTACATACGGGACAGGCTAAAAGACGCAAACGTCCTTTCATACCGGCTTCTCTATTTTGAAAAGGACGATCAGCAGGACTTTATGCGCCCTGAGAGCTATCCTGAACTGGCGCTTGTGACGGTTGCAACCCACGATCTGCCCACATTGGCTGGATTCTGGACCCATAGAGACATCGAGGTTCGCAAAGATGCCGGCATGCTTGAC
>MAXP01000070.1 GCA_001751085.1 Desulfobacterales bacterium C00003060
CACCCACAGGGCGACATCAAGTCCTTTATTGGCCAGGAGGTCGGCCAAAGCAGTCCCCCATGCGCCGGCTCCAATGACACCGATTTTCATACCATGTCTCCTCACATATCCTTCTCTGCCAGCCGGGCCGCACTGGCAACCCGTTCCCCTGGTTCCATCACAATCAACCTGACACCTTGAGTGTTTCGTCCGATGACCGAGATATCTTTTACAGGCATTCGAATGATCTTGCCTCGATCAGTCATCAGCATGAGGTCATCATCATCCGTCACCAGAAGGATGGCTATCACCATACCATTTCGTTCCGTGGTTTTGATGGTGATCACGCCTTTGCCGCCCCGATTTCGTATGGGGTATTCGTCAATAGAGGTTCGTTTTCCGTACCCGTTCTCAGTAATCGTCATGAGGGTCTTGCCGTCAGTGAGCACCTCCATCCCGACGATATAGTCGCCTTCGACAAGCATCATGCCTCGCACCCCCTGACTGGCCCGACCCACAAGCCGTACATCCGATTCGTGAAACCGGATGGACTGCCCGCAACCGGACGCAAGGAACACATTTTGCGTGCCGTCGGCAATGCGGACAGCAATGAGTTCGTCCCCTTCGAGCAAGTTCACCGCAATGATGCCTCCTGATCTGGGGTGGCTGTATGCCATAATGTCCGTCTTCTTTACCAGCCCACGCTTGGTGGCCATAAGGATGGAGTTGCCCGGCTCAAAGGATCGCACAGAAAGCACGGTTGCCAGTCTCTCTCCCTGCCCGAGGGCAAGGAGGTTAACAATTGCTTTGCCCCGTGCCAGCCTGCCGGCCTGGGGCAATTCGTGGACCTTGCGCCAGTAGACACGCCCAAGATTAGTAAAAAAGAGAAATGTGTCATGGGTGGATGCCACAAATAGACGGTCCACGAAGTCTTCTTCTCTCATGGCCATGCCCGTCTTTCCTTTGCCCCCACGGTGCTGGCTGTTGTACAGGGTTATGGGATTGCGCTTGATGTAGCCGGCATGCGAGACCGTGACCACCATGTCCTCTTCCACAATCATGTCTTCGATGCTAATGTCCTCGACTTTTTCGACAATCTCCGTGCGGCGTTCGTCACGATATCGCTCTTTAATGTCCGTAAGTTCCTCCTTGATAATGTTCAACACCAAGCGGTCACTGGATAGAATCTCATAATACCGGGCGATTGCCTTAATGGTTTCTTGATATTCCTCTAATATCTTTTCCCTTTCCAAACCGGTCAAACGCTGCAATCGCATCTCCAGAATGGCCTGGGCCTGGGTCTGGGTCAGTTCAAATTGGGAAACGAGGCGCTCCCTGGCCTCGACCGGCGTCTTTGAGGAACGTATGACACCAATCACAGCGTCAACATGATCCAGGGCTATCTTCAGCCCTTCCAAGATATGGGCCCTGGCCTCAGCCTTGTCTAAGTCAAAACGGGTGCGACGAATAACAATCTCTTTCCGGTGCCTTACAAAGTGGCCGAGGATCTCCTTTATGGTGAGCAACTGAGGCTGCTTGTCGACTATGGCAAGCAGGATAATGCCAAAGGTGGACTCCATCTGGGTGTGAGCATAAAGCTGGTTGATGATCACGCCCGAGATCTCATCTTTTTTGAGCGCAACAACGATACGCATCCCCTCTCGGTCTGATTCATCCCGGACATATTGAACCCCCTCGACCCGCTTATTCTTGATCAGCTCAGAGATCTTTTCAATCAATCGAGCCTTGTTCACCTGATAGGGAATCTCGGTTACGATGATGCTCTCGCGTCCGGTTCTGCGGTCCTTTTCAATCATGACCCGCGCTCTGAGTCTGATGATCCCCCTGCCTGTTTTGTAAGCATCCAGGATACCTTTGCGCCCGTGTATGATACCAGAGGTAGGGAAATCAGGTCCGGGCAAACAAGTTATCAGTTCCTCGAAGGAAATGTCCGGGTTGTCAATGAGAGCAACCGTCGCATCAATTACCTCATTGATATTGTGCGGGGGGATGTTGGTTGCCATCCCTACGGCGATCCCCGAAGAACCGTTGATCAGGAGGTTCGGGATCTTTGCCGGGAGGACACGAGGCTCCACCAGGGTTTCATCATAGTTTGGCGCAAAATCGACTGTTTCTTTGTCAAGATCTTCCAGCATCTCATGGGCCAGGCGCATCAGCCTGACCTCGGTATACCGCATGGCGGCAGCCGCATCGCCATCAACCGAACCAAAATTTCCCTGTCCGTTAACGAGCGGATAACGCAAAGAAAAACCCTGAGCCATCCGTACGATTGCATCGTAAACAGCCGTATCACCGTGGGGGTGGTATTTACCGATCACATCACCCACAATGCGAGCTGACTTCTTATATGGCTTGTTCCAGTCGTTCTTGAGTTCACGCATGGCAAATAAAATACGACGGTGAACCGGCTTCAGGCCATCGCGAACGTCGGGCAGAGCGCGGCCAATGATCACGCTCATGGCATAGTCCAGGTAGGACCGCCTCATTTCATCTTCAATGTTGACCTCAATCTGCCTATCAGATACATTCATCAAAAATCTTGTTTGCTCCTTTGCGTCCTCAGAAACGGAGTGGGAGGGACCTGACTGGGTGGCTTTTTAGCTGGGAGTTGATGCTGATCGGCCCGTCAATGACAGAGGGCAATAACCGTTAGCAACCGTCCATCCAGAAATACCCAACATATGGACATAAATATACCTCGAAAGATATAATCCTAAGAACTTTCCGCCGGTTAGTCAAGAACTAATATGGGGAGGGTGAATTCATTCTGGCTTGCAAGTCCAAATAAATCCACCTGTGCGGTTGGGTTTGATCTTGTAGTTTCAATTGCTTTTTCACCGCCCGCTTCGCTCAAGACGCAGAGGTCGCAGAGGTTCTTTTTTCAGGGGAAATCATCTATCTCTGCGCTCTTTGCGTCTTTGCGGTGAATACACGATTTTCATGGAATAGCAAAACCGAAACCTAACCGCACAGCTCCAAATAAATCAAGCAGTTAAAATTAGTTCTGACCAACCGTCTCCCAATGATGTATAGATTTCAAGATA
>MAXP01000071.1 GCA_001751085.1 Desulfobacterales bacterium C00003060
TCGCAAAAATGAATGTGGTAAAGGACTGCTGGAGCCGACGAGAGATTTTAGTGGTTTTCTGAAGTGTATCGGGCGCACTGCGTTTGTCCAATTTACAGGATTCGTTGGCTCAATAGATGGAGATATAGTTCTATTATATCCGACGCTTGATCCAACTCAGTACTATGAAATACCGACAGAGTCGATTTTGTATGTTAGAAAAATTTCTTGCGATCCGGAAAAACGCCTAGAAGTGTTTGTCAAAGCTTCCGCCGAGGTCAGGTCCGTTCATGTGGACCAATACGAGAGGCCTACAGTTCCAATAAGTGCGCATCGCGCATTGTCGTCACGTACACCCTGTTCTGTTTTGGCTAACATATGCATTTCTTATAAGAATAAACTAGCTCAAACAACAGATCCGGTAAAACAACAAGAACTTAGAAATAAAATACAAGGTGTGAACCACATGATGCAACTTGGAGGGTGCGGTGAGTGCCGTGAAGGGTCATAATCTACGATTTTGGCCTCCTGAACTATGGGGGGCTCGGAGTGATGGAGTATTGGCAGCTTTCCAGCACTCCATTACTCTGTCGCTCCCGCATCTGACAGTCTGAATATGTGCTGAAAATTAAAATGAAATCTTTATTCCTTTTGATTTCATGGATGTTATCCATATAAACTTAGGTTAGAACGTCAGTGTACATTTTGCTAAAATCATGCGTTCAGGAGATATCAGTGGATTCAGAGGTAGAGTGCTATATACACCATAACCATGGTCTATACTTACTATGTCAGTATCCTGAAACTTGAAAGATTCATCGAAAAGGTTTCTTACCTCAATTGTGATAAGACCCCGCTGGTTAGGCAAACGGAAACCAATGGAGGCATCGATTACCCAGAATTTATCATCATCTGATACTCCCCCAGTGGGATCTATTACCCTGAATTTGCCCTTCTGATCAATATAGGTTGCTTTGAGCCCTGCACTTAACCCCGATGGGTGAAAAAAGTTGATCCCTAAAGGCATCCGATGTGTCTTGACTTTGGTAAATAGCTCTGGACCGATAAGGGGAAATTCCCTTTTGAGACGCTCATATTGATATTCTGCATTTGTGGATAGCCATGGGTAGGGTGTCCAGTAAAAGTAGGCGCGGAACAGTCTTTCTTCCCAGTCTGATTTTCTGTTCTTACTTGTATTTGTGTCCAAGAAAGGTACATCCATGTCCCGTTTGAAGAATTCCACGCCTCCGTAAACAACCGAAGAGAACTCCTGGTCGATGCCGACTCCATAGACCCATGACTCTGTACCATCATATTCGTCAAAGAACTGATTGAAGCCAGCCACATGGGTAGGCTCAAGGGTCTGGTTCGAGATCAGTGTCCTGTTTAAAGTCCTGAATGCCGCCGCCCGCAACGTAGTATCAGAAAATGGATTCCAGGTCAGTCCTAATTTCGGATTGAACTGGTCATGATCCAGATCTAAACTCCCGCCTTCGAAAAAGTCAGAACTTGCTCCAAGGGTCCAGGTGACGTTTTTCGGATAATTGATTAGTGAATACCCATAAAGGTTGATATGATGGGTGTGAGAATTAAAGGGAAAATGGTCAACGATAGGATAATCAGGGTCAAAGTAAAATGAGAGGCTGGTCGCACCTTTGCTGTCTGCGTTGAAATGCCCCAAACCACTGATCACACGAAATCGGCTTGAGTGAAACAAATGTTGGATTTCCGCCATATAGCCGTTTGTATCAATTCCAAAGTCGGAATCCATGTCGAAATAAAGATCTTCTGTTTTCTCATAAAATTGATATGTGTCAAAGTCTCCATCATAGTAGATCACCGAGGCGATCAGATCAGAACGGGGTGTAAAGGCATGATGAAAGCCTATCCGGAAGGTCCTATTTCTGCTTTCCTCTTTCAAAGAGGTTGAAAAATCCGTTGGTTCAAATCTCAATAGCAAATCACCGATTTCTTGGTCTGTATAACGATATTCTGCCTGAATGCTGGTTTTGTGGGACAAGGCCACTTGGGCAAAGGCGTTGTAAATGTCTTGGTCTTGGTCGTTATTTTTTCGGAATCCGTCTGTTTCATAGTGAAACTGACCGATGCTGTAGGACATCCTTCCCCATACGCCGGATTGAACGATTTCATCTCCAAAACTGTCGTTTTCGCCTACGATACCACTGGCTTGCAGGGCCAACCGATTTCGAAGAAACAGCGGGTTAAACTCATTAAAAGATGGATCCGACGGGCCGGCTCCCTCCAGTATGAATAGACTGCTCTCTGCGAGACTAGGCGGAACCGGCGTTACGTTAATGGGCTGCAGGAGTTGAGACTGGAGCAACTCGCTGGCCCTGGCAATCCCATGGCGTGGCAAGTTGGCGTA
>MAXP01000072.1 GCA_001751085.1 Desulfobacterales bacterium C00003060
TAGATGACACCAGAACAGATGCGAGACAGAGCTGTGGATGTCTTCAATAAGCAGAAAATGCTTTGCAGCCAGGCCATCGTTACGGCCGGCCTGGAATTTATCGGTGAAGAAAATCCAAAGAGTGCGATCCGGGCAGCAGGGGGCTATGCAGCCGGTCTTGGCTTTTGCGGAGACACCTGTAGCTGCCTGGTTGCGGCCATGGCAATCATCGGGGATCTTTTTGGGCGAGCAGATCCGGAAGAGATCGAAGATGGCCGTATGGGGCCAACTGCCCGTATTATGTATAAGCGTTTCAGGGAAATGATTGAGGAGATGCGAGGAACCATAATGTGCAGCGGGGCATCAAAGACAAACTGGCTTGACCCGGAAGACGTTAAGGCCTTCAAGGTTGATGGCAGGCGGGAACGCTGTGGAGAAATTGTTGGCCGCACTGCTGAAATATTGGGTCATCTGATCATCGAGACTCTGGGAGAAGAAGAGCTGGCCTTATTGCAAGATGAGGAGGCCTGATGCAATTCATTGCTGACCTTCATGTCCATTCTTATCTTTCACGGGCAACGGCTAAGAACCTTAATCTGGAACATATGAACCTCTGGGCCCAGTTGAAGGGGATTAGGGTCCTTGGCACTGGAGATTTTACTCATCCTCAATGGTTTTCAGAACTTTCCAATAAACTTGAGCCGGCGGAAGACGGCCTTTTTGAGTTGAGGCCGGAGTTTGCAGCCCAAACAGACCATCTGGTACCAGCCGGCTGCAAAGGGCCTGTGCGCTTCATGCTTAGTGTCGAAATCAGCAGTATCTACAAGAAAGATGGAAAGACTCGCAAGGTTCACAATCTGATTTTTGTGCCCGAGTTTGAGCTTGCAGAGAGAATCAACGAAAGACTCGGCCGGATCGGTAACATCACCTCTGATGGACGGCCGATCCTGGGGCTTGATTCCAAGAGACTCCTTGAAATCGTTCTTGAAACTTCGGAGGAGGCTGTGCTGATCCCGGCACATATCTGGACTCCATGGTTTTCCGTGCTTGGCTCAAAATCAGGTTTCGATTCCATTGAAGAATGCTTTGAGGATCTTACTCCTCATATCTTTGCTGCAGAGACCGGCCTTTCTTCTGATCCTGCCATGAACTGGATGGTCTCGTCATTAGACAGGCTCACCCTGGTCTCCAATTCCGATGCACATTCTCCCGCCAATCTGGGAAGGGAAGTCAACCTTTTTGACACAGAGCTTTCCTATCATGCTATTATGGATGCACTAAGAACAGGTGATCCAAAACGTTTTCTGGGCACGCTGGAATATTTTGCAGAGGAGGGTAAGTATCATTTTGACGGCCACCGAAAATGCGGGGTGAGACTCTCCCCGCTTGAGACCATGCAGAACAAGGGGATCTGTCCCGTTTGCGGCAGGCCGGTAACAATCGGCGTTTTGTACCGCGTAGAAGAGCTGGCGGATCGTAAAGCCGGGGAAAAACCCAAGGGTGCGCATCCGTACACAAGCCTGTTCCCCTTGACCGATGTATTATCGCAGGTTCTTCAGGTAGGACCAAAGAGTAAGAGGGTGTCCGAGGCTTACCGGGCACTGCTTGAAAGGCTTGGTCCGGAATTCGAGATTCTCAGAAAGACGTCCCTTGACGCCCTTGAGCGGCACGGCCCCCCCCTCCTTGATGAGGCGATCAAGAGAATGCGAGACAAACGGGTCCATATTGCCCCTGGATATGACGGCGAGTACGGCACCATATCGGTTTTTGATAAGCAGGAACGCAGCCGGCTCCTCGGGCAAAAGAGTCTCTTCAGGGTCTTGCCCCTCGATCCGGACCCTCCACCCCGTTTGCATGCAACCCACAGGCAGGCCTCAAGGAAGAGGCATGTCGATCAGCAGGTTCATGTTCCGCACAGCCTGAACGAGGTCCAGCAGGAGGCGGTGCAACACACACAGGGGCCTCTCCTGATTGTTGCAGGCCCCGGCACCGGCAAGACATCAACCCTTGCTCATCGCATTGCCAATTCACTTCTCAAAGGACTTGCCAGGCCCGATCAGATACTTGCTGTTACTTTTACAAACAAGGCCGCCCAGGAGATGTTCGATCGTTTGAGCAAGATTATTGAAGATTCAAAGGTCATGAACGGAGTCACCATCAAGACATTTCATGCCCTGTGCCTTGACATTATTTCGCTGGAGGCCAATGCCCTTGGAATGAAGTATCCGGTATCCATATTGAGTGAAGCCGATCGAACACAGTTTGTAAAGGCAGCCACCCAAAGGACGCACGAGGATCTCCATGACTCGAAGCTTGACACAGACGGAATTTCAGGCCTTATCTCTGAAGTCAAACAGCTCTTGCTTTTACCGGAGGACAATTTGGCCGGGCCTGTCCCGGAACCCTTGATGGACGAGTTCACTTCCATATATCTGGCATATCAGAAACTCCTCAGTGAAAACCATCTCCTTGACTTTGATGACCTGGTTTTCAAGACAGTGGGTCTTTTTGAGACTCATCAGGCGATCCTGAAAAGGTACCAAGAAAGGTTTCGTTTCATACTTGTGGACGAATATCAGGACATCAATTATGCTCAGTACCGTCTTATCCGTCTCCTTGCACCAGAAGGCCATGACATCTGTGTTATCGGTGACCCGGATCAGGCCATATACGGATTCAGAGGAGCAGACGTTCGATATTTTCATGCGTTTTGCGAGGATTATCCCGGTGCGAAAAGGATTTTTCTTGAGCAGAACTATCGTTCCACAGAGACAATTCTACGTGCCTCCAGCCAGATTATCAGTGCAGGTGATACGAAGGGAGCAAGAAAGAGTGTATGGTCAGGCATTCACGGCGCCAAGGCCCTGACAGTCTCTGAGCTTCCGACTGAAAGGGCAGAGGCCGAGCATGTCATCAAGACCATCGAGAAGGAGGTCGGCGGAATAAGCCACTTTTCCGTGGACAGCGGGCGTATTGATCGCCTTCAAGGCAAGAAGGAGCGAGGTTTCTCGGATTTTGCCGTGCTTTTCCGGATCAAGGAACAGGGAAAGGCCCTGAAGGAGGCCTTTGCACGATCTGGTATCCCGTTTCAGATGGTTGGAAATGAAAAGCTGCACAACCGGAAAGGGATAAGGGAGCTTATTTCCTACATGAAGGCAGGGTGGTCCCTTGCGCATGATCTTGATGTGGAAAGGATCCTGAATTTTCCTTCACGTGGAATCGGTAATGCTAGTGTTCGTGCGTTGAAGAGATGGTCTAAGATGAGAGGGTGTTCTCTTATGAATGCTCTCGATTGCCCGGACGAGATTTCTGGACTCAAACCAGGCCCGAGAACCAAACTCAGAACATTCTCAAAGGATTTGGAGCAACTAAAAAAGAGCGTAAACGGCATGAGTGTGTATGAGCAAATCCACCATGTTCTGAATCAATTCGGCATCGTGGAAGCCATGAGTCAGGATGAGGCCTTTGAAGAAGACCTGGCATCCCTTTTATCTCTATCCAGATCCCATGGGAACAGGGGTGTGGATTTCCTGGCTCATCTTGCACTTGAGAGGGCGCAAGACCGGTACGACCCAGTTGCAGAGACGGTTTCACTGATGACCATACATGCCGCAAAAGGGCTGGAGTTTCCCGTTGTGTTCATCTCTGGTTGTGAAGACGGCTTGATACCTTACCGGAGAGAAAAAGGCAAACAGGGAGATCCCCTCGAAGAAAAGAGGTTGTTTTATGTGGCTTTAACCCGTGCGAAGGAAGAAATCTATCTGACCCATGCCAAAAAGAGGCTATGGTTCGGGGAGAGAACCTTGCAGCATATTTCCCCTTTCCTGGAGTCCGTTGACGAAGATTTGAAGCAATACAACAGGCCTTTTTCAGCGAGACAGGCGCTCAAGAAAAAAGATCCGCAACTGAGCCTTTTTGACTTATAGATTATTGGAATAGACGGCATCCTTCACGACAAGTCAAAAGTAGTTTACACTTTGTTGATCTTGTATTTTGGCAGNNGACATCGCCATTCAATTCGATAATACACGCTTTTTCGAAAAAAGTGTAAACTGGTGAATGAAGGATGCCGAATAGACCTCGTTAAATGGAAGGTTGTTATGGACGAAAAACTGATAGACAAGATAGAGCTTGCGAACGGCCTGACCCTTGAGTTCTATGACCGCTCAAAACCGGTGGCTGGAGACCGGTGCCTTGTCTCCCTTGTTGCCCGCATAGATGTGGAGATCAGGCCGGAATACTTTGAAAACATAGGGGCCAAGGACCTCAGTCTCGCTGAGATAAGAAACACCCTGGCTGATCGGGCTACTTACCTTTATGAGAAGAAGAAAAATTTTGTCTCGAACACTGAAAAAGACGATATCTTAGACGGGTTTAAGGAGAAGTTCCTGAGCGCAAGCCTTGGCTATCTGTCGAGCCCTGACTTTGCCCGCAAGCTTATCCTGAGTAGATACAAACAGGTGAAGGCACAGCTTGTAATTTCTCAAAAAGTTCGGGCAAATCT
>MAXP01000073.1 GCA_001751085.1 Desulfobacterales bacterium C00003060
ATACTTATGTATGCTGGGCAGCCTGATCGCCTTCCTGTGGAGTGCTGCCGAATATTTACCCCTTTAGAGAGATTTGCCGAACGAAATATGCAGTTTCTGTAAATTTGGCAGATCATCAAACAACGACTGTGGAACAAGTTCAAAGCCTTTGGTTGGAAATTTTTCAAAGACAAGATGCGGATTGAGCTCCGTCGTGAGTTCGACAAGCTTATTTAATTGCTTGTTAAGTTCTGAAATTCCGCTGAGATCGGCGCTGCGCTTACTCTGCAGATTCATAATGTTTCCTATGGACAGGCGGTATACATCAATCAAGAGTCCAAGTTGTGTTTCAGAAAGTCCTTTACCATGGCGATACATCTGCTCACCAAGGGTCTGGATTTCGCTTATTGGGCCACTGAACTGGAATTCGTCCATGGCAAAAGCAGTAATTTTCTTTTCGTCGCCTGATCCGACAATTTCTGTCATCTGCCGGTAAAAATCTTCCAGATAAGCGCCGTTTACTTCCTGCTCTTTAAGCAGACCTTTGACCGTTGATAATTTAAACATCTCGTTTAAAGTTTTTAAAGGCGTCATTGGTACGATTTCTGGCTCCGGGATGTCGGTTTTTGCCACAACGGTTTTGGTTATGGCGTCTTCACACGGCGGATTGATACCCCTGAGGGTGACCTGGTAAACACCCTGGTTCTTGTAAAAATGGCTGATGTTGTACCCGGCAAGCTCATCGCTTCCATCACCAAAATTCCATACATATTTCTCAGCATACAGCGACTGGTTGGAAAATGAGACATTAACCCCCAACCTGGCCGGTGCGACACTGTGGGTGAACCTGAGGACCGGATATTTGTAAACAACAGCAAGCAGGGTCGTTGCCCGTGAGCCGAGGATGTATTGGAGGGTCACGGTCTTTTTGCTCAGTTTGCCCATATCCACAAGGGAAGGGACAAAGCGGTTCCCCTTCACTCCAGCTCCGGAAAATTTTCCACCCACTGGTGTGCCGATAAGCTCTAAGCCCTCCTCGTCAGTTTCACAGAATGTTCCGTCCGACTCCTCGCCGAACTCGAGCAGGAGCGAACTGAGAGTCAGTTCTTCCTCGATTGATTCCTCACACGGGCCATTGCCGGCAGTGAGCACCACGGTAAAATTTGCTTCCTCCGAAATATTGTACTCATGGGTCGGGTCGGGCCGGTTGCTCTTTTCTCCGTCTCCAAAGTCCCAGGTGTATTCACTGCCATGGACTGTTTCGTTAATAAAGCGCACAAAAATGCTTTTTTCGTCGGATTCCACAATTTCGCTGCTGAACTTGGGTTGCGGTCTGGCATAAACATCAACGGAGAGCGTTGCTTCCTGCTGGCTATGCTGGTAGGAAAGTACAAGAGTCGCCTTCTTTTTCCCCTCCAGGCTAACCTTGTCGGGATGGAATGTGCGGGCTTCAGGATCAATCGCGTCATTGTCGCCGAATACCCCGCCGTCAACCGGCTCGGCAATCAGGTTATAGGAATTGGTATCCGCATTGCAGAATTCACTCATGTGTTTTTCAATGTAAAAGGTAATGGCCACCAGGCTCAATTCCTGCACCGTTTCATCTTTACAGGCCTCGTTTTTAGCTGTCAGGGAGACCTGAAAGGTGTTTTCCGTGCTCACGTTAAAGTTATGAACAGGTGAGTCCTCAATCGAAGTGATACCATCACCGAAATCCCAATGATACTCGTCGGCATCAATGGAGAGGTTGGTAAACTGGACAATCGCTGCCGTTGCAATTCCATCAGTGCCCACGACAAATTCTTTGACGATATATGAAAAACGTGCCTTGGGGCGGGCCGCGACAGTGGCAACCAACTGCACCTCCCGTCCGCCAAACTTATAACTGAAAAGCTGTTCGCCGATGGAGCTGTCAGAAGGAATAAAGTAATAGGTCTCTCCTATCTTTTTGACACCGGAACCGGTAATAATTCCTCCCGGAGGATAGACGCCAAAGGCATAATTGTCGGAATCATCAACGCAGAAAGCCGGCTTGGGCAGATACAGCTTAAGCTCGGCAATGACAACATACTCGACTGAGGAACAATCACTGCAACAAATATATTGATGACAAAAATCAAAAAGGATCAGCTCCTCGTCACTGCTGCTTTCAATCTTCCGGAGAAGGCCGTCTAGCAGGGCGTTACGTTCCCGATCCA
>MAXP01000074.1:0-8616 GCA_001751085.1 Desulfobacterales bacterium C00003060
TTCAATTCGATAATACACGCTTTTTCGAAAAAAGTGTAAACTGGTGAATGAAGGATGCCAATGGCGTATGGTGATGAGAATACAACCTTTGGACCCCTGAACCTTTGAACCCGTGAACGGTTACATGGGCACTGGAGCCGATGAATATAAATGAGCGAACCGAGTTTGAGTTACAATGTGGACCCTTTTCCGTGACCTTTGGGTCTCGGACTTTAATTATGGGCATCCTAAATATAACACCTGATTCATTTTCAGATGGGTCTCTCTATTTTGATAAGGAAGATGCTGTACCCCACGGGGAAGCCCTGGCGGCAGCCGGGGCTGATATCATTGACATAGGAGGAGAATCATCGCGCCCCTTTTCACGGCCTGTTCCTGCAGAGGAAGAGATTCGACGGGTCGTCCCGGTTATCGAAGATCTTTCCCGTCGTCTCTCGGTTCCCATATCGATTGATACCACCAAAGCCCAGGTGGCTGCACGGGCCCTTGAAGCCGGGGCCGTTATTGTTAATGACATAGGAGCGCTCAGGTTTGATTCCGCCATGGCGGATCTTGTTGCTGATGCAGATGTTCCGGTCGTGTTGATGCACATGAAAGGCACCCCTAAAACCATGCAGATTAGTCCGCAGTATGAAGATGTGGTTGGGGAAGTTAGAGCCTTTTTGGCTCATGCCATTCACAGGGCTGGAGAAGCAGGAATTAACCGCAACAAGATCATAGTAGATCCGGGAATTGGGTTTGGTAAGACAGTCACCCATAATTTGTGCCTTATTAAAGATCTTTGGGCATTGCAGTCCCTCGGAGTTCCTGTTCTGATTGGTCCTTCCCGCAAGTCCTTTATTTCAAAGCTTTTGGGTTCCGGGGACGAACGTCGCAAGGCAGGAACACAGGCTGTGGTGTCGGCTGCTGCCTTGAATGGAGCGCACATAGTACGCGTTCACGATGTGGAAGGTACCAGAGAGACCCTGAAGCTTGTGGATGCCATCAGAAACGCAGGGCGGGTTCATGACCATTTACCGGTCTCGCCCCCAAAGGCCATCCTATAGTATTTCGGAATGTGGAATGTGGGGATGCCCTTAAGCCGAAAGGTATCGAAGTTGTTGATCTCGAAAGTTTGGAGTTTTTTGAGGCAAAGCTAACGGTTTCTGCCGTAAAGGTGCCTGAGTCAGGTTAGAAGAATGTTGCTGGCTATTGATATAGGAAATACAAATACCGTGATCGGAGTCTATGATGGTGACCGTCTCATTCATCATTGGCGCCTACGAACGGAAAAGGATTCGACCGAGGACGAGTTTCGCCTGTTGTTCAAAAACCTCTTTTCCCTTGAAGGTGCGAACATAGAGTCAATCAGCGGGACGATTGTCTCTTGTGTGGTTCCCCCAATGATAAGCATCTTTGACGGTTTTTGTACCAGATATCTTCATCACCGGCCGCTGTGGGTTGATGCTGCCACATTTACGGAAATGCCCTTACTCTATGATAATCCTAAGGAGGTGGGAGCGGACCGGATCGTCAATGCCGTTGCGGCCTTTCATAAATACCACACGAGCCTGGTTGTGGTTGACTTTGGCACTGCTACGACATTCGATTGCATTTCACAGGAGGGTGCCTATTTGGGAGGCGCTATCAGTCCCGGCATACTAATCTCTTCGGAGGCGTTGTTTCAAAAAGCCGCCAAACTCCCTCAGCCAGAGATCTTTGCCGAACCAAAAACGGTGATTGCCAAGGATACTACCAGCAGCATGAACGCAGGTATCATCTATGGTTATGCAGGTCTTGTAGATGGGATCGTAAGACGAATTAAAAAAGAGATGGCTCCATTGCCAAGAGTTATTGCCACGGGTGGGCTTGCCGGACTTATGGCTAAGATGGCAGAGACCATCGAGGCAGTTGAACCACATCTAACCCTCGAAGGACTCCGCATCATTTACGACAAGGCCCAAAAGAAATGAAGCAACCGTTCGCAGGGTACGGAATACCGGAACGTAGGCATCCAGCCATTTTAAGCAACCATGACAGCACAAGCTGCTTTAAGGCATTGGGTGCCGAAGACAAGCAGTTTTTTTGTCAAAAATAACAAAACCCCATACCCACAAGCATGGGGCTTTGTTTTCGCTCCCTAATATATTAGATCCCACCCGGAACCGAAAATATATGCGTTACTTCGTCTTGATACCCCATTCTACTATCTTACTTTTTTTCCTTTTTGAGGTCGTCAACCTCTTTCTTCAGGTCGTCAACCTCTTTTTTGTACTTATCGATCTCTTGCTTGTCAACGGAAGGCGAAAAATCATCGTCTTTCTTGGTCTTCCACGTGTCCTTCAATTCGTCAAATCCGAGATAGACTGCCAGCGCACCGCCCGACAGAAGGGCGAACGGAATGGCGCCCGCCAGTAGCATCAAGAATTCCTTCCACCATACTACCAGTAAAATAATCCCCAAGATCGCCGCAGCCGCTCCGCCAATTAGTGTCTTCATGTTACAGCCTCCTTACTTGTTGTTATATATTATATTCAAAAATAGGCATCCTTCATTGACCAGTTTACACTTTTTTCGAAAAAACGTGTATTATCGAATTGAATGGCGATGTCCAAACTGAAAATTCGAAATTTGAAATTAGGTAACGCATCTACATCTTTGTGTTTTTCCCAATTTCAAGTTTCAAATTTCACTGCCAAAATACAAGATCAACAAAGTGTAAACTACTTTTTACTTGTCGTGAAGGATGCCCAAAAATAAGCTCAATTTATGTAAAGCTCCCGTAGCATAAGACGAGGACTAAATCAAGCACAAAAATATCCATCAGTCCCTTTTTCGGTCAAAGATTGATATCACTTTGGCGCTGACAGGGGCATCGTTTTTTCGGGAATCCGTGTCAGAGGGCAAACTCTCGGACTTTGGTACCTGGGCCCCGCTAACCTCGTTCATTCGGATCCTGCGTCCATTCATAGTAAAATCTTCACCATTGATGTATTCCTCCCTGAGGATCCAAAGCGCCTCTTTCAAAGGCACTTGAAGCACCAGTAGCTTCACCTGATACCAATCGGACTTTCTGTCAGGCGAGATATCTTCGATACGGGCAAAAAAAGCCGGCTCTTCTTCACAATAAATCAGGACAATGTCTCCCATGGTTGCCATAGCAGTGTTCTTATATCACACCATTTTCAAATTGACACAAAAGAAATGTGTGATAACATTCCAATAGGGTCTGATTGTTCAAATTGTCGCTTGTAACTTACTGTAATTCAAGAAGAGTATTCAAAGGAATCCCTTGAACAAAGGAATAGTCAGAACATGGATGGACGCTGCTCTTCATGGCAGTCACGATTATTATGCATGTAGTTTGCCGAAAAAGTTGGGGTTTTTGGTATCCTTGGTCCTGAGGTCATTGTTTTCCGGTGTCTATATTAATCCTACCCAGACTGCATTCCTGAAAAACCTTTCCAAAGACGCTATCATCATCTACGCCTCCAAGTACAAGAGCCGCTTTGAATATCTGTTTTATCATGTCCGATATAAAGAAGAAACCATCCCCTTTCCGGAAATCGGGTTTGAATATAGGATCTTTCTCTGGCAGAAAATATCCAGGCTCATTCGTATCGCCCTTGCCCACGTGGATTATTTTTTCAGGCACAAGACCTTTCCAAATCCCTATGAATCAGGTTACTTCCAACGTCAATTGGAAGCGGGATCTGCGGCCTTTCTCTCTCTCGTTGACCGAAAAGGATTCTATCATCGATTTGTAAAGGCCAAGCAGGACCCTTTGAAGTATCTTATTGAGCTGCAGGGCATGACTGATCGTCCGGTGTACATAGTACCCCAGTGGCTCCTTTTCAGTAGAAAGCCCCACCGTCCTCCTCGCAGTCTTTTTGATATCATCTTCGGTATTCATGAAAATCCGGGGCCGCTCCGTCGATGGGCTGTTGTTTTGCGAACCCCGCAAAAGGCATCTGTAGAGATCTCAGACCCGGTCAACCTCAAGGATTTTCTTCGGAAGCCTGAAAACCAGGGTCGAGACCTTGAACAGCTCTCATTTATTCTCCGAAACAGGCTTCTGGAGCAAATGAATCGCCACCGCCAGAGCATCACCGGGCCGGTAGTCAAGACGCGACAGGAACTAAAAGAGCTCGTATTGAGAAACAGACAGTTCCAAGATTTTATGAAACGCTATGCCCGATCTCAAAACAAAGATATCAGCGAGATCTACAAGAAAAGCGATGCCTATCTGAATGAAATCGCAGCGGATTACAGCGCCACTTTCATTCAGGCCCTCTCCATGATCGTCGGATGGATATGGAAGACCATGTTTGATGGTATCACACTCGATATGGAAGGGTTGCGCCGTGTGAAAAGTGCAGCTACAAAGGCGCCACTTGTCTTTGTCCCTTGCCATAAGAGCCATTTTGATTACCTGATTCTTAACGAAGTTTTGTATAGCAATAACATGCCCTGCCCTCATACAGCAGCAGGGCACAACCTTGCCTTCTGGCCCATGGGGCCCGTTTTCAGGAAGAGCGGTGCCTTTTTCCTTAAACGAACTTTTCACGGGGCAAAGCTGTACGCGGCAGTCTTTTCCGGATATGTTCACATGCTAATTGACCAAGGTTTCAATATCGAGTTTTTTATCGAGGGGGGACGGAGTCGGACAGGAAAGATGGTTCTCCCGAAAACAGGCCTGGTGTCTATACTACTGGATGCATATAAGAATGGTGTCTGTCGAGACTTGATGTTTGTGCCTGTCTACGTCGGATATGACCGCCTTCTGGAAGAAAGCGCCATTTTAAAGGAATTGGAAGGAATCCAAAAGAAACAGGAGAGTTTCTGGCAACTGATTCGGGCCAGAAAGGTTCTGAAAAAGCGATACGGTCGTATATACGTCCAGTTTGCTGATCCGATCTCGCTTGAAGCCCTGGTATCAAGATCCGACCAATCCATGCAGGAGATGGACCAAGCGGAATATCAGGCCCTGGGGCGTAATCTTTCCTATAGGATCATAAATGCAATCAATCGAATCTCGGTAGTCACGCCTCAGGCACTCACAGCCTGTGCTATCCTGAATTATCCCAGACCGCGTTTCAGCCAAAAAGAAATCATGGGCTATGTGGAGACTTACTTAAACTGTTTGCATTCCCAAAAGGCCCGGTTGTCGCAAAATCTTGACGACACCTACCATGCCGTTGAAGATGTCTTAGCCATGTATAACGATCGCAGGTTTATCGGGAGACAAAGAGGAAAGGGCCAGGATAGCACAGCCATTGATGAGAAATGGTATCTGGTCTGGGAAAACAAACGCTTAACCCTTGAATATTACAAGAACAACTGCATCCATTTTTTTATTCCGGCAGCATACACTGCTTTATCGATCCTTTCCTCTGACGCGTTTCAATTCTCGGTATCCACATTACAGTCCGATTACAATTTCTTGCAGGATTTCTTCAAGTATGAATTCGCCTATGACGTAGACAAGACTCCCGGGTATATGTTCAGAAAAACCATCAAGGCCTTCATTGATGACGCCATCCTTATGCCTCATCCTACCCTGCCCGACACATACAATATTACTGCTGCGGGTTTCCGCAAACTGTTGTGTTTTGCAAGTTTCCTCAAGACCTATTTTGAATCATACTGGGTAGTACTCAAGGTACTGAAAGCACATAATCGGCGTGACCTGGTCAAGAAAGAGCGAATGAAAAAGATCCGGGTAATGGGAAATCAGTTATACAAGCAACGGGAAATCGAAAGGAGTGAGGCCCTTTCTCAAGTCAATTACGAGAACGGGCTGACATTTTTCAATTTCAAAGGGATCAGAGGGGCCGAAGACGAAGAAAGGATTGAATTTTATACCCAGGTCATCCAAAAATACTTGAATTGTTTCATGGTTCAGAAATAGCAGTTACCTTCAGTTCACTTCAGGCATTTGTTTGGGTTTTGTAGCTACGGTGAGATGGTGGGCGAAGAGTTTTCTTGCCACCCGCAAGACGTCGCTCGCGGTAACACGCTGAATGAGACCAGGATATTTACTATCATAGTCATAGCCCAATCCTGAGATCTCGTTTGCAGCGGCACTTGAGGCCTGAGACGCAATTGTTTCCAGGCCGATCTCATGTGCGGTTATGCACATGTTTTTGGCCCTCTCCAGGGTTGTGGGGTCTACCTCCATGTTTTGAATCAAGGCCATCTTATCCAAAATAATCTTGAGAACTTCTTCATAATTGTCGAGAGTGGTCTGGGCCACTATCCCGAAATATCCGCCATCGATCCCAAAGGCGGGATAGGCATGGACCAAATAAACCAGGGATTTGTCTCCGCCTCTTAGGGCGTCATGGAGCCACCCACTGGGATATCCGATACCCGAAACAATGGCGTCCAACACATCCACCACAGGGCAGTCATTGTCGGCAAGAGTCAGGCCGTTATACCCCACAACGATAGCTGCCGACGTCTTCTCGTTGAATATCTCAAACGCTTCGTCCTGGATAATATTTTGGGTCTCCATTTCAATGATAGGCTGTTCCAGAATACCGGGTTGAAAATCCTCAAACATGTTCTCGATTTTTGAAGTCACTGTCTCTGGGTCCATGTCTCCGAATACGGCCAAAACTGCATTGTTCGGCATGATGATCGATTCGTAGAAATCTCCTATGTCTCTACCAGAGACCATCTCCACGACTTGGGCTGAGCCGATCACATCATTTCGGTAGGGATGATTACAGTAATAATGCCGCTTGAAGAGTCTGGTGATTTCCGACGTCCAATGCTCATCCAGTCTTTGGATGGCAAGGAGGGTCTCCTTGCGTTGCTTTTCGATTTCACTTCCCGGAAATGTGGGATGGATAACCACGTCGCAAAGCAAGTCAAGGGCAATATCGAGGTGTTCCTTTAATACTGAAACGGACACGCTCACGACATTGTGTCCTGAGTTCGATCGGATCGATCCGCCCACATCTTCGATGGTCTCTGCAATCTGGATCTTCGATCGGTTCTTCGTACCCTTGGTCAGAAGGGATGCCATAAAGCGAGAAATGCCTGGCTTCTCCACCGGCTCGAACCGAAGTCCGCCCTTTGCCATGAATTGTAAGTCAACAATGGGGGAGGCTGTATCCCTTTTCAGAAGAAGCGTCATCTGATTCGGTAGTATGATTTTGTGAATTTTTTCCTGCGACTCAGATCTCGGTGTTGACAATACCCTGCTTTCCGATTCCGCATCAGGGGGCTTGATCACCGCAAGGGTCATGCGGCCCTTCTGAAAGTACTCATTGGCTATCCGCCTCACGTCTTCAGGGGTAACCTCCTGTATTCTTGACACGTAATTCTCACTGAAATATGGATCCCCCGTGGCTACCCAATTCAAGGCAAGCTGGCCGGCTTGGCTTTGTACCGACTCCTGCCCAAAGATATGATTTGCGAGAACCTTGTTCTTGGCCCGTGCCATGGATTCTTCACTTACCAAGTTTTTTTGAACGTCTGAGAGTTCTTCCCGGATCGCATCAATTGCCCTGGACAGATTGTCATATTCGAGATCCATAGAGATCAGGAACTGGCCTTTCACATAAGCAGGGGTCCAGCTTCCAGCGCTGATCGAAAGGACCAGTTTTCTCTTATCACGTATTGTTTGATAGAGCCTTGAGGTACGGCCATCTCCCATGATGACCGCCAGCACATCAAGGGGATAAAGGTCCGGATTGGCCAAGGCAACGGTTCCAAAGCCAAGTTGAGCCTGTGCGACCCTTGCCATAGGCAAGCGCTTTTCTACTCTGCGCGGGGCAAGCTGTCGTGGTTCTGCCGGAAGAACATATGGGGGATTTGTGGAGCCTTGCACGCCCCCTGCAAGATCGATGACTGTTTTTAGTACCTCCTCTTTGTCAACGTCTCCGACCACAGAAACGACCATATTCTCCGGCGTATACCATCTACGATAATGCGCTATGAGATCATCCTTGTCCATTTTGAGAAAGACCTCTCTTTCGCCAATAACCGGGTACCGGACGGGATGCTTGCGGTATGCTGTTTCCATAAATAAATACCAGAGTTGCCGGGAGGGATCATTTTCGCCCAACTGAAATTCCTGAAGGATTACACCCTGTTCTCTCTGATATTCGGTCTCATCAAATTGACAGTCGGTCACAAAGGCCAAAAGCAGTGACAGGGCCTCTTTGCAATGTTCCCGTATGGTCTTGATGAAATAGACTGTATGGGCATAACTCGTGTAGGCGTTTGTAATCCCGCCCAAGGCTTGAAGACGCTCCTTGATCTGTGCCTCGCTAAGCCGTGAGGTTGTGCCCCCTGAAACCACATGCTCAAGATAGTGAGAAAGGCCCCCTTTGGTACACTGACCCTCGTAGATCGATCCAGTCTTGACCAGTATCTGTGATGATATAACCTCAGATCCATGAGACTCACGAATCAATACGCTGAGCCCATTTTTCAAGACAACAAACAGATCATCGGGTTTGGAAGGGATGACGCGATTGATCCATGGGCTATCTAAAACATCGGTTTTGCATTGAGTTGGCGTACCTGAACCTGTTTCCGCATATACATAGCTAAGGGAAGGGAAAACAAGGCAAAGCACTGTTAATAAGAATACGGCACCAACCTTTTCAATATGGGGCTTTA
>MAXP01000074.1:8674-11819 GCA_001751085.1 Desulfobacterales bacterium C00003060
TTGGAGTTTTTGCATTTCAGCCGGTGTCAGGTCACGGTAGATTCCGGGTTTCAGATTGCCTAACCGGACCGGACCAAAACGTATGCGTTTCAGTTTCAGGACCGGATAGCCCACTGCCGAGCACATCCGCCGGATCTGCCGGTTTCTCCCTTCTGTTAGCGTAATCTCAAGCCAGGTGTTCTTGCCGGTTGTGCCTGTTTTTTTGACCCGTACTGCTGTAGCTCGTCTGCTGTCCAACATGACCCCGGACGTGAGACGTTGCAATGCCTTTGCTGTGGGCAGACCCTTGACCTTGGTCTGATAGGTTTTGGGGATGCCGTAGCGGGGATGCTGAAGGTGATGAGCGAGTTCTCCATCATTCGTCAGGATCAGGAGCCCTTCTGTGTGATAATCAAGGCGTCCCACGGAAAAGACACGTGCCTTTATGTCCCTGACAAGTCTATCTGTGGTGAGACGGCCTTTGGGATCATGGGAAGTCGTCAGCACCTTTTTGGGTTTGTTCAGCACGATAGTAACCTTGGGCTCTAATCGGCGAATGAGACGGTTGCCCACGCGAATGGCGTCTTGCCCCCACACGACCTGGGTGCCTGGTTTGAAGACCACCTTATTATTTACCATAACACGGCCTTCGCGAATCAAGTTTTCTGCCTGACGTCGAGAGGCGACGCCAGCCCGTGCTAAGACTACTTGGAGTCGTTCGGCCATGTCTCTCCCAACTCCTTGAGTTCTTTGAGAGTAGGGAGGTCAGTTAGATCGTTGAGATCAAAGACCTCTAAGAACTGCTTGGTAGTGCCGTATATCATAGGACGGCCCGGCAGATCCTTGCGGCCCAGCACACGAATCAGCCTTCGTTCAAGGAGAGTGCGCACTGGTCCCCCGCAGTCGACACCCCTCAGGTATTCCACGTCGCTGCGAAGCACAGGTTGCTTGTAGGCAATGATCGCAAGGGTTTCCAGGGATGCCCGGCTCAAACGAGCCGGTCTGGTTTCTTTGAGGCGTCTGACCCATTGCCTGTGCTCCGGACGGGTTCGGAGCTGGAATCCGCCTGCAACCTCACTCAGAAAGAAACCGCGCTTGTTGGATTCATACTCTTCGGCCAGACTGGTGAGGACGTGACGGATGGCCTTGGGGTCTGCGATTTCCAGAACGGTTTTCATCTTATCGATTGTGAGGGGTGTGTCAGCCGCAAAGAGCAAGCTCTCAACAATGGCCATCAAATTATCCATTGATAATCCTGATAATCCCTGACTCAACATGCTGCATAATACGTATCACTTGGCATCTTGCCATCTCAAGAATAGCCAAAAATGTCACAATGATATCTTTTCTGGTGACCTGGGCTTCAAAAAGCTCTTGAAAGGTCACGGAGCCCCGGTCCTCTAAGATATCCATAATCTGAGAAATCCTGCTCTTGACAGAGATAGTATCCGGAGTGAGATCCCAAAAACATTCTTGAGATACCTTCTTGATAATTTGCTGAAATGCGTCGATAAGTTCAAACAGGCCAATCTGTATCAGCGCCCCGGGTTCTCCCTTTGACCAGGCCTCAGCGTTATCAATGTCCCTTCGCAAAAAGACATCTCTGTCAAGCAGATCTCGCTCCGTCAATTGTTCAGCAGCATATTTCAACTGCAGATACTCGGCTAAAGGCCTAACGATCTCCATGCGAGGGTCCTCAGGATCGTCCTCTTGTCCTGGGGTGGGCAGCAGCATGCGAGACTTGATGTGGGCCAGTGTGGCAGCCATGACTATGAAGTCGCCGGCTATGTCGATGTTCAGGGATTTCAGCCATTGCAAGTATTCCAT
Organism: Desulfobacterales bacterium C00003060; assembly: GCA_001751085.1. Lineage (GTDB taxonomy): Bacteria > Desulfobacterota > Desulfobacteria > Desulfobacterales. The sequence continues at coordinate 10,481 of MAXP01000074.1, forward strand.
ATACTGTTGAGTAATCAAGGCAATGGGGATATCATGAATATCCAGCTCGTTTTTCTTGACAAGATGCACCAGGAGATCCATTGGACCGTCAAAGAGATCTTCAAGATGCACGTGATAAGGTGCCTGGTCTTGTTTTTGTTCCATCACATGCTGATCTGTCAGATTTTCATGGCCTCCCGAACCTGTGCCATGGTTTCACGGGCGACGACTCGTGCCCTCTCGTTTCCATCTTCAATAATCGCCTTGACAGTATCCGGGTGCGCCTCATAATATGCCCGCTGTTCACGTATAGGCTCCAATGCCTTGATCAGGTTTTTGGCCATCATCTGTTTACACTGCACACACCCGATCTGTGCCTCTCGGCATGGTTGGTCAACGTCCTCTATCGTCTGCTGGTCCGAGTACATCCGATGAAAGCAAAAAACATTACAGATGTCAGGATTTCCCGGGTCGGTGCGTCTTGCCCGCTGAGGATCGGTGATCATCCGGGCCACCTTGTCCTGGATTTCCTGCGGGGTGTCTGAGAGGAAGATGGCATTGTTGTAACTCTTGCTCATCTTTCGGCGATCAATGCCGAGGATCTTGGGAGTCTGTGTTAGAATCGTTTCGGGAATCGGGAAGATATCTCCATAAAAATGGTTGAAACGCCTGGCGATTTCCCGCGTGAGTTCCACATGAGGAGCTTGATCTATCCCGACAGGGACCCCATTGGCCTTGTACATGATAATATCGGCTGCCTGAAGAACAGGATAACCCAGGAAGCCAAAAGTGGAAAGATCTTTGTTTTTCAACTGCGAGATCTGTTCCTTGTACGTCGGATTTCTTTCGAGCCAGGACAGTGGCGTGATCATGGAAAGGAGCAGAAAGAGTTCGGCATGTTCCTTGATGTGGGATTGAACAAAAAGGGTGCAGTTGTCCGGTGAAATCCCTACACTCAACCAGTCAACAAAGATATCCATGGCATAACCCTGAATCGGCGCTGTGATGTCGTAATCACTGGTTAGGGCATGCCAGTCCGCTATGAAAAAGAAACACTCATAATCCTCCTGCATCTTCTTCCAGTTTGCCAATGCCCCGTGTAGGTTTCCGATGTGGAGTGAACCTGTAGGGCGCATGCCACTCAAAATGCGTTTCCTATCCATAAAGAATCTCCCTTAATCGTCTCATATACTCGAACATGAACTCTGCAGACCTCGTTAAACGGATGATGAAACTGGAGATTTGAAATTCGGTAACGCATCTACATCTTTTTGTTTTTTCCAATTTCAAGTTTCAAATTTCACTGCCAAAATACAAGATCAACAAACCGTAAACTACTTCTGAGATTCAATGAAGGATG
>MAXP01000075.1 GCA_001751085.1 Desulfobacterales bacterium C00003060
GGGATTTTAACGTACATTAACACCCAGCTTCGCGCTGACTTCGCCGAGTTTGATGTATTTGATCGTGCCCAACCTCGACAGACTCGCTTCAGGTATCGTAATCGCGTCCGATCCTGTCAGTTCTACAGGAGTGCCCACGTACACGCGCAGTCTTGACATCGCGTCGCGTCCACGCATCCGTTTGTGCGGGAGCATGCCGCGGACAGTTCGCTTCAGGATCTGCTCTGGTCTCGTCGGGAAGTACGGACCACTTTCTGTTGATCCCTTGTCCACCTGCTCCTTATATTCCCTGTATGTGGTAGTCTTGCTCCCAGACACCACAGCGCGTTCTGCATTGGTGATCGCAATGGTCTCGCCGCTTAACAATCTTGAGGCGACAACACTTGCAAGCCTGCCGAGAATCAACCCGTCTGCATCGATAATTACCGTATTCATGAAATCACCTGATTATCCGTAGATTTGATCCTGTGGGCGCTCTTGCCACCAGTTCCTCGATCGTGAGGCATTCCCCACCAGCATCTGTGATCTTTGACCGTGCGCCATCGCTGAAATCAAAAGCACCTACGACTACGGAATGGTTTAACTCGCCTGCGCCAAGCACCTTGCCATGCACAACAATGGTCTCACCGGCGGCAGTGTGTCTGCTGATGCGGCTTATATTCACTGATGCATAACTCCTCTTCGGACGCGCCAGACGCTCTGAAACCTCTCGCCAGATCAAAGCGTCGTTCTCGTGTGATTTGGATCTCAGATCCTCTATCAAGGCTACAATCCGCGGATTTGTCTTTTTATATCTCGTTTTGTTCATTCGCTTCCTCCATGACTCACATATAATTCATGTTCGAACATGTGACAGTTCATACGCCATTGGAATGTGATCATCTATTACCGCCTGTAGAAAAGGTTTGTGGGGATGGTCTTTGGGTTGTTAGCCGTCATGCAAAGAATTTCGGAATGTCCGCGGACAGCATGAGACCATCATGCTTAAGTATCATCAATGAGATATGTGAGATAGGAGGGGTAATATATATGGATACGATAGATATATCAGGGCTTTACCAGGTGGTCGCTCCGTATTTGGAAGTGATGCTGGTACTAATAATCGCTTTCGTTGTAATTAGTCTGACCAGAAAATATATTAAGAGCTTCTTAAGCAATACCGGCCTACCTCCGGATGTGCAGAACCTCCTGCGAAGAATCGTGATCTATGGTCTATGGTTCGCGGTTCTGATGTATGCCGTAAATGAACTGAAATTAGAAGAGATGCTCATGCCGCTTATGGGTGCATCGGTTTTGATTGGGCTTGCTGTCGCACTGGCAATCAAGGATGCGTTAAGTGATGCGGTGGCAGGGATATTCCTCTTAGTAGACCGGCACTTCAACATCGGCGAGGAAATTGAGACGCTAAAATACAGGGGAGTGATTATTGATGTCACGCTCAGAAAAACGCGCCTTAAGATAGACGACAATACGATAGTTGTACTACCAAACGGAAAAATAGATTCTTCCGGATGGGTGCTACATGAGGAAAGTACCGATACGAATACGTAAAGAAGATGGGGGGCGGGGGGTATTTCCTGATAAAAGAGCGAATAGCAGGCTTTCCCGGATACCTGGCGTCCTGCCAAGCCAACATTTAAATCCCTGGAACTCGAACCAACAAGCTCGATGAAGATATCGTTACCATATGGGGACGGAAGAGTCTATGTCGAAGTGCCAGCCGAAAACCTTGCAGGCATCATCGAGCCGCAGGAACTCTCCGCGGTCGAGGATGAGGAATCTGCAATCGTTGATGCGCTTACCCATCCTGTGGGGCGGCGGCTGTCAGATATCACTCACGCGGGAGATCACGTTCTGATCATCGCAAACGACATCACCAGGATCACCCCGACAAAAAAACTGCTGCCACCACTCATTTCTTGCCTGAACGGAATGGGAATTCCTGATTCGGATATCGGGATAGTGTTTGCTACCGGATCGCACAGGAAACATACTGAGGATGAACAGAGGGGGCTGGTCGGCGATGAGATATACAGCCGCATATCGTGTATCGACCACGATCCTGACAACTGCAGACGCGTCCGGGTTACGAGCAGAGGAACCCCTGTTGAGATATTTGCGCCCGTTCTCGATGCGGATGCCGTGATATGCACAGGCAGCATCGAGTTCCATTACTACGCGGGATATTCAGGCGGTCTTAAGTCGTTGCTTCCGGGAGTCTCATCGATTGCAAGTATCAGGAAGAACCATGCGCTCATGATCCACCCTGACGCGGTATCCGGGAGAGTCGATAGCCCGGTGCGTATGGATATCGAGGAAGGAACCTCGCATCTATCAAAATTCATATTAAACGCGGTATTAAACAGCAAAAAGGAGATCGTCGCGGTCGTTTCTGGCGATCCCATAAAAGCACATCGCGAGGGGGTTTCTTATGCTGACCGGATGTACCTGATCCGGGCAGAGACGGCTGATATCGTGATAACGTCTCCCGGCGGGATGCCTAAAGATATAAATCTGTATCAATCCCAGAAATCACTTGAAAATGCAAAAAATATCGTTAAGGATGGTGGGGCGATCATCCTTGTCGCTGAATGCGGGGAGGGTCTTGGCAATGACGTGTATGAGCGGTGGCTCGATATCCCGCGTGACGAGCTCAATATGAGATTGGAACGTCAATTCGAACTCGGCGGGCACAAAGCCGTGCTGACGTCGCGACTTTCCGGGCGCGTCGATCTCTACCTTGTATCAGACATACCGGATGATATTGCAAGGAAGGCGTATTTCATCCCGATGCCGGATGTGAAAAGCGCGCTTCATGCCGCGCTCTCAAAGCTGGACCGGGGTGGGGGTATGGATAGGGGCGGCAGGCAGCCGCGGATTCTTGTGATGCCGCATGGCGGGCTTACCTGCCCGGCACCCGGATGAACCAAAACGTGCTCTGACGGGGGGTAATTCGGGCACTGTCGCTTTTTCAGGTGAAATCGCCATGCCACTGAATTTTACCGCAAAATACGGAATATTGCCAGAGGCGGTACGCAGAGCCGCGCAGGGGACTAAAGCGATCTTAAAAATCACTTTTGGAGCTGACCAGAT
>MAXP01000076.1:0-1809 GCA_001751085.1 Desulfobacterales bacterium C00003060
GGAACTATTTGTCTGTGTGGGTCTGTGGCTAATCCATTTATTGTGAAGTACTTATATGGTACTTCGCCATCTTGCGATAGAGGGTCATCCTGGACCAGTGGAGTTTCTGGGCGGCCTCGCTCTTGTTCCAATTGGTGGCAAACAGGGCAGAGAGCACCCGGTCTCGCTCTTTCTTGGGAAGACCCTCTGTTTCTTTGAGTCGCCTCTGGAATTGCTTGGGCAGGTCCATGAAGGCGATCTTCTGGGACGGAAGGTTGATGAAGGTGGCCTCCAAGACGTTTTTCAGCTCACGGACGTTGCCCGGCCAATCGTAGCGGAGCAGGGAGGCCATGGCCTCTTGTGTGAAGCCTTCCACTTCCCGCCCGAACCTCTCATTGAATTGCCGAATAAGGTGCCCGAGCAAGGTAGGGATGTCCTCCTTCCGGTTCCGTAACGGCGGCAGGTGGACCATGGCTACGTTAAACCGGTAGTAGAGGTCTTTTCTGAACTTTCCCTGTGCCACTAATTGCTCTGTATCATGATTGGTCGCAGCAATGACCCTAACGTTCAGTGGGATGCTCCTCTTTCCCCCTAAACGATAGACCTCCTTTATTTCGATAGCCCTCAGGATCTTTGCCTGGGCGTAAGGGCTCATGTCTCCGATCTCGTCCAGAAAGACTGTCCCCCCCTCTGCCTGCTCGAATTTTCCCTGTCTCGAGGCAATAGCCCCTGTGAATGCCCCTCTTTCGTAGCCGAACAACTCGCTTTCCACCAGGCTTTCCGGGAGGGCCGCGCAATTGATACATACAAAAGGCTTTTTGTGCCTCGTGCTGTTCCGGTGGATCAGATCCGCAGCCAGATCTTTGCCTGTGCCGGTCTCCCCTGTAATAAGGACGGTGCTGTCCGTTGCAGCAACCTTCAGGAGGTAAGCCTTGATCTCCCGCATCGGCGTACTATCGCCGATCATGGGCTTGTCCACATTGGTTTCTTCAAGGCTTGTCTTGTGGTCTGAGAGGTGTCGATTGATACTCGTCACCAACTCTTCATACGAAAAGGGCACCTTAAAATAATCATTGACTCCTGCCCTGAGGGCGGCAATGACCCGCGCCTCAGAGCTGTCCCTGGTGATCAGGATGAGGGGGACTCTTCCGTCCTGCCGGCGGATTTGCTTTGCTGCCTCCAGTCCATCCCTGGAGTTGTTTCGAGAAGAGCTTATGATGACGAGATCCGATTTCCTGGTTTGAAAAAATCGGAGGGTACCTGTCTTGTCTGGCACTTTGATGACTTCAAAAGCATGGCCATGCAAGCGTAGTTTCAGGTCTTGACATAAGACCTCATCCCCTTCAGCGATCAAGATTTCCGGGTTCTTCATGGGTCACCCCCCTGGTGAAAGGCTGGGACCATGCATTGTGTCACGGACTTCAGCAAAGAGGCCAAGTTTAGGGGGGGTATGTCTCGTCACCCCTCTATCGCCGTGTCCACTGAATCGTTTGCTAAGCTGCCAAGTTGCGGAGATGTTGTTGGGGGTTTCTCTTTGGTTTTCTTGTTAAGTGTCTTTAAAGAACTGGCAGAGGCCTATGAATAAGTGGATATATAGTTTTGTCAGACTCGTCCATAGGGAGAAGGCCTCATTTCCATGAGGCAAAAGCCTTAGTGATGGGAGTTTCTCCCGAAGGAGCGGGAAAAACCCCCCACTGTACCAATGCTTATTATTATGTGAAACCAACACCAACCTGTTTTTATCTGCCTGAAATGGTAACCGTTCACAGGTTCAGGGTTCAACGTTCAGGGTTAAGGACAAAGACGGCATTGAAGGCCCGAAGTCCTCGT
>MAXP01000076.1:1828-4843 GCA_001751085.1 Desulfobacterales bacterium C00003060
TCGTAAATACGCATCCCAAATGCAGTCCCTGGACGAGGATGGAACCTTGAACCCCTGAACCTTTGAACCGTGAACGGTTACCTGAAATGTTTATTGAGCGAATACTGTGCCAGCATGAAGAAAGAAAGGGATCTGTTGCGGACGAATGATTATAATAGACTGATTTACCAGTGTAATATTGTTTGAATTAGGCTCTTTGGATATGTGGTATGATGATAGAAAAACCATGATTGCTATCAAGTTGATATGCATATGCAAAGCCCTGGTGTAAATATAGTTGACAGGGGACTCTTTTCCACTATAATAAGTTGTGAAACCTACCTTGTCTATAGCTCTTAAGACAACATCTTGGGATATGTGTAACTCGTAACCAAGAGGGATGATTAGAGATTTAACCAATGACCAGTGACGTTTCCTGTAAACTTTGACTGGAAAAGCCGGATGGAAGAAATAAGGCAAGATGCCTCGTTAACAAAAGAAGATCTCAGCTTGTTCTTTGACGTTTCTACATCGATTCACGCCATACGGGATCTGGATGAGATGCTCCGGAGTATCCTGCGCAACATCAAGGCCGTTTTTCACATAGAAGGCGCATCCATAGCTCTGCATGATGCAGAGCAGAAGGAGTTTTACTTCATACGAACCGTGGAAGAGGAAAAGAATAAAGACTATGTGAGGATGCAAAGGATGCGCTTTCCGGATCATGTGGGGGTAGCTGGATGGGTGTTACGGGAAAACAGGTCGGTCATCATCCCGGATGTGTCCAGGGATGACAGGTTCTTTAAGGGGATCGATCACCGGGAGGACTTTGTTACCAGGTCCATGATCTGTATCCCATTGCGGACGCGTAAGGGTCCGATAGGGGTTATTTACGCACTAAACAAGCTTGAAGGAGAATTCACAGATAAGGAAGCAAGGTTGCTGGAAATCCTTTCCGGAACGATTGCCATCTCTATCGAGAATGCACGGCTTTATGGAGAACTCAAGCAACATGCCAGCTCTCTGGAGCAGGAAAATCGTTGGCTCAGGTCGGATGCACAGGCCAGATTCAACCTTCAGGGGCTGATCGGCTCCAGTCCTGCCATGCGTCGGGTTTTTGCCCTTGTAGAGAAGGTTTTGGACACCACGACCACTGTGCTGATCCAGGGAGACACAGGCACCGGAAAAGAACTCATTGCCACGGTAATCCATTACAATGGCCCTTTGAAGGAAAAACCCCTTGTAGTGGAAAACTGCGGTGCGCTGTCCGAAAACCTTTTGGAGAGCGAGCTTTTTGGTCATGTCAAGGGCGCATTCACAGGTGCCATCGCAGACAAGAAGGGGCTTTTTGAGCTGGCCGATGGCGGGACTGTCTTTCTCGATGAGATTGCAGAGATGTCTGCCGCCATGCAGGTAAAATTGCTCAGGGTCCTTCAGGAAGGGCAGCTCAGGCGGGTCGGTGGCAGCAAGTACCTTAATGTAGATGTGCGCCTCATTGCTTCTACGAATCGCAACTTAGAAGAAGAGGTGAAAAAGGGGACCTTCCGCGAGGATCTTTTTTATCGTGTCAACGTGTTTCCTGTCACGCTTCCACCTTTACGGGAAAGAAAAGGGGACATACCCCTATTGGCTGCCCACTTTATCAAGAAATTTGCCAAGAAGATGAAAAGGCCCGATGCTCGATTGACCCCCGAGGCATTGGATCTCCTCTCACGATTTAATTGGCCGGGCAATGTGCGAGAGCTTGAGAACGAGATCGAGAGGGCAATGACGCTGGCAGGAAGGAAAGGGGAAATCAAAGAAGAGTACCTGTCAGAAAAGATCAAAGGTTTTCCGGAAATGAGCCTTTCAATACAGGAGACCGAGATGTCATTAAAGGGGGTGACCGAGGGGATAGAGCAGCGAATAATCCTTGAAACACTGGAAAAGACACAGGGCAACCGTTCCCATGCAGCCCGTATGCTTGGCCTGACACGCCAAGGCCTGCTAAACAAGATTGCCCGCTACAACATCAACCTGTGAAATCACTGTGCTTGAACCGCAAAAGCGAGCGCATTCCCCGCAGCTTGCTGCGGGGAGATCCAATGTCTATTTGGGGCAATACGGACAACGAGGTGCCTGGCGGGGTTTACCTTTGCCAGGTCCATGAACATATCTCCTGCGGGGCATGCTGTGGCTTATACAATGTAGCTGATCCATCCTTGGAAGCCCTAAGGGAGGTGCTGGCGTACCGTACCCGCGCTTTTGCACTCGTTCCGCGGGAAATTGATCCTATCCTTGGCTTCAAAGAGAGGGTAGAGGCAAGGGAATCACGCAAAAGACCTTTCGCGGACTTTCACCACTGCCCGTTCCTGGGTTTAGTAGGTATGGGGCATTCGCGGGTGGGTTGTTTGTTACATCCTTTAGCCGATGGAAACAAAGGAATCGATTTCAGGGGACTCAGCTTCTATGGGGGGATGGCATGCAGGGTTTATTTCTGTCCATCTTACTACCATCTATCCACGGTTCATAAAGAGATTGTCCGCGAAGCGGCAAGGGATTGGTACGTTTATGGACTTGTGATCACAGAGTCGAAGATGTTAAGCACGTTTTTCCAGGAGGTGGAAAGACGTCTGAATAAGCCGATAACAAAAGGAGGCATACTCGATAACAAAAAATGCCTTGAGGCTGTTCGAGAATTCCTGGAGTTAAAGCTCCACTGGCCTTTCCGGGCCGAGACCTTTACAGGACTTGGTAACTACTTTTTTGGGGATCAGCTTTATTCCAAGCCCCCAATAGATTACGAGGCATTGGGGGAAACCACATCTGCATGTGATATCATCCTGCAAGAGTTGGTATCCGATTTCGGTTCGGTTAATGAGTTGCGCGAGGCCGAAAACATACTGTATGGGCTGATTGACAAGGTGGTGTCGGCATCCTTCACGACAAGTCAAAAGTAGTTTACACTTTGTTGATCTTGGGTTTTGGCAGTGAAATTTGAAATTTGAAACTTGAAATTGGGAAAAACACAAAGATGTAGATGCGTTACCTAATTTC
>MAXP01000077.1 GCA_001751085.1 Desulfobacterales bacterium C00003060
AGAAGAAAGACATCGATGCGCTGGACATTGAAATCCCAGTTCTGACGCCCCGCGTCTACCGGGAATACAAGAACCTCAACGACCTGAACGCGGCCGCCCTGGGTCATCAACACGTGGCCTACCTGCAGTTCAGTGAGGAAGAGCAACGGGAGATCGTCTTCAAGGACATCACTACCGGCGAGGTCACCCATACCACGATCCTCGACACGGCCGGTGTCGCCGATTACCACAGCGTGATCGGCTACTTTGCACAAACCATCATGAAGGATCTGCGCCTGGTCAGCGGCTACGACGTTCTCTATGGAAAAGTCAAAGCATTCGTACAGGATGAGTTGTTTGGCCGGCCGGTAGAACTCGAAAGCCCCAACACCCTGCGCAACCTGTCCGAACCGACCACAACAAAAATGCTGATAGAGTCCTTCAAGAAGGCAATCAATGCCCTTACCGTGCAAGACAAAGGCAACGCCGAGATCCGCGACACTATCAAGCTCCGCCAGACCCGCCCCTTTGTCGCCAAAGATCAGGGCTATCTGATGCCGAAGAAAAGCGTCTTCAACCGAATCATTGGTGACAGCCAACTGGAACTCCGCTTCGCCGGTTTCCTCGAAGATTGCTCAGACGTACTGTCCTACGCAAAGAACTATCTGGCCGTGCATTTCAAACTTGATTACGTGAACTCCGATAGCGACATTTCCAACTATTATCCTGACTTTATCGTCAAACTCTCTGACAAAAATACAGTCATCGTCGAGACCAAGGGCCGGGAGGATCTCGACGTATCCTTGAAAATGGCCCGGTTACAGCAATGGTGCGAGGACATCAACGGGATGCAATCGGATGTGACGTATGATTTCGTGTACGTGGACGAGGAAGGCTTCAAGAAATATGAACCGAAGTCGTTTGCGGATTTACTGGCCAGCTTTCAAGAATATAAAGAGAAAACATAACGAATAAGGTTAGATTGTGAGAGCAAAGCGAACCACAATAGTTTATGTTTGACCCCAGATGACTTGATAACGCAAAATGGAAAGAGATTATGCACACCTCCCTTCTTTGGCCAGGGCAATAAAATGGGCAACGTCGATCTCTTTCGGGCACACGAAGGTACATGCCTGTGCTGTGCGGCACCGTGGGGTTCCCTGTTCGCTGTATAAGATATCCATCCTTTCCTGTTTGGCCGTTTCGCGCGGGTCCATGAGGCGGACAATATTGGCAAGCATGGCATTTGGCCCAAGGTAGTTCTTCTGGGTAACGCATGCAGTGGCACAGCAAAAACAATTAATGCAACGGGTTGCGTCAACATAGGTCTCCAGTACCTTTGGCGAAATCCGGTATTCATCGCCCTCGGGGTGCGGGGGCGCAGGCTGAATGATGTATGGTTTTACAGAATGGACTCGCGCATAGGCCTCTTCCATGTTTATGACCAGATCACGAATAACCGGCGCTATTGTTAAGGGCTCAACAGTAAAGGCCTGTGTTTTGAAGAGCCTTACGGCATTTTCTACGAGTAGTTCGCATGTTAGAAGGGGCTTGCCATTGATTTTCATGCCGCATGTGCCACACTGGCCGTGCTCGCACGAAGAACTCCATGCCAAGGTGGGGTCCTGCTCGTCATTGATTTTTCGAAATATGTCCACAAAGCGCAGGATGCGGCCTGCTTGGAGTCGGTAATCCTGGACCCATGATCGTCGGGTATCAGGGTCATAGCGGCTGATCCATAGCGTGAGATCATATTCCTGAGGCATTGGCTTTCCCCTTATAATAGGCAAATCGTAACCGAATACTCAGCGACAGGGCCTTGGGTCAGCTACGGGAATCAATATTTTCTTTCAATGATGGCGAACCTCTCATAGTGCTCTCCCCCGGCCTCGAATATGCTCATATCAATGGGCCGTCTGCTGAGGGTCACCTTGCCGTATTCTGTCATGTAAGCCAGGGTATGATATTGAAACTCAGGGTTTCTTTCGGGATAGTCTTCCCGATAGTGGGCGCCTCTTGACTCTTTTCTGGCCAGTGCGGATTTGGCAATGACCATGGAAACGTTCAGGAGATGATCCAGCTCCCAGAAATGCAGTAGCTCTTGATTCATGATAACTGAGGTGCCGGCCAATTTCGTATGCCTGGCCCTTTCCTTGAGTTCCCCCAGCTTTTCGATGGCCTCTGCAAGGTTTTTCTCATTTCTGAATACACCCACTTTTTTCGTCATGAGCACGCAAAGTTCATCGCGAATCCGGGCATAACGCTCTTTGCCGCACGATTCCAGATAACGGGAGAACTGAGGAAAAACGTGTTGCCCTGCATCCCGGGGAACATCGCCAGGATCTTCCGCGTCGTGCAGATTGGCGGCCACCCTTTCTCCCACCACCCTGCCCATCGTAATCAACTCCAACAGGGAGTTTGTACCCAGGCGATTGTGACCGTGCAGGCTGGCTGCGGCAAACTCCCCGCAGGCATACAACCCGTGTACGATTTCCTTGGCGTCCTTTTGTACCTCACCAAATTCGCTGGTCGGTGCGCCGCCCATTTGATAGTGGGCCGTGGGAGTAACAGGGCAGAGTTGTGTTTGCGGGTCTACGCCTACGAATCTGCGGAAGAACCCACAGACTTCCTGGATCCTTGTTTTGTGAATATGCTCGGGGATATGTCTCAGGTCCAGCCACACATGGGGGAGCTTGTGATCGGGGTGAATGCATCCCCTCCCTTCTCTGATCTCGGTCATAGTGTGCCGAGAAACGAGGTCCCGAGGCGCAAGGTCTTTGGCCGTGGGAGCGTACCGCTCCATAAAGGGCTCACCATCCTTGTTTCGCAGGATCCCTCCTTCGCCACGGAGTGCTTCGCTGGCAAGGATCCCCGGGCCTACAATCCCGGTAGGGTGGAACTGCACGGCCTCTAAGTCCATGACCGGAAGCCCGGCCTGCAGGATGAGGGCCAGCCCATCCCCTGTGTTCTGGCGGCAGTTGCTACTCACTTGATACATGCGGGTCTTTCCGCCTGTGGCCATGACCGTAGCCTTGGCGAGAACAGCTACGAACTTTCCATTTTCTTCCATAAGAACAATGGCCCCTGTGCAGCGACCATTCCTGAAAAGCAACTCTGTGGCCAGGGTTCGATTCAGAAACACAACCCCATGCTTCAACGATTCAGCCCACACGGTATCCATGATGCCCTTGCCCGTGCGGTCGACTTCGTAGCAGGCGCGACATGCCTTGAGTTTGCCGAAATTGAGCATATGGCCGCCAAAGGGCCTCTTGGCGATTCGGCCTTCTTGGGTCCGGCTAAAATGCATACCGTGTCTTTCCAGCCAAAGGACTTGCTCCCAGGCTGGTTCGCATACCTTCTTAATCACATTTTGATCTGCGGAGCAGTCCGAACCCTTCCACGTGTCGAACATGTGGTATATGATCTTGTCAACAGGATCGTTCGGGTCAACAGCGGCCATGCCGCCCTGGGCAGTAGAGGTATGGGACTTCTGAGGGCTGTACATCTTGGTCACAGCGAGAATGCTTGTGCCCGGACGGCGCTCACATATTTCTGCAGCACACCTGAGGCCTGCTCCGCCAGCGCCGATTATGAGCACTTCGGGCCTCAGTACGGAATCGATCTGGAGCTTCTTTGCCACCATAGTCGTATCTTCTCAATAACCTGTCGGCGGACTCAGTTTCAGAAGATTTCCCCGAACTTTTTCAGATGTTACCCATAGTCTTTCAGAAAACGGTTCTGACAACTCTATACGGTCAGGATAATCTTGGCTCCTGTGTAAGCAAACGCACCCAAAACAAAAATCACCAAGACTCTAAGTCCACTCCTTATGCGGATGTCTTCCACATAATCGCCAATAATGGTGCAAAGCCCGTAGCCTGCGTGGAAATAGACTAAGCTGACAAAGACAAAATCCAAGGCCTTCATGCCTGGGGCAGAAAGCCTTGCCAATATGGTATCTACATCGTGGCCTGCCCTGTGATTCAAGTGCATGAAAAACATGTGGCCTGAAACCAAAGGAAGAAGGAAGGCGCCTGACACCCTCTGAAGTTTCCACAAGATGCCATTTTGTGTGTGCCGGAGCCTTTTGTACAGGATGGTACTTGAGATAGCGCTTGCTATGGCAATGATGAGCCAAAAAAAGCAGGGAGATACCTCCTGATTCCCCGTGAGCATAAAGAAGCCTAACGTCAGGACGTAGATAGCACCCAGCACGAATACCCAGCGAATCATGGTTGGGTCCTTCCTTACGCGAAAGGATTCATAGAGGATCAACCTGGTGCCGTTCAAAGCATGAAATATGACCGGAACAGCCAATACCCACCCAAGGAACCTGAAAATAAAAGTGTGAAACAGCTCCATTTTCGAGGCAAACACAGCAGGCTCGTGAAGGGCTGAAAGGGTGCAAGTATGAAAAAGCACATAGAGGACAAGTATGCCCCCGGCAATTCTGTGTGCCCAGGTCATGACAAAGCGCCATCCCCTGGACCGGGCGTAATTCGACACCCTTTCCGAACGTTCCAGGATGCCTATCAGATACGCCTCAACGCCGGTTCTTGGTGCTGATGTATCCATTTGAACTCCTTGAACTCCGTATCTTTAGCCTGATGCAGGGGAACAGCGAAGGCTATGACAGCCCGATCATCTTGCCGCCTTGATAAATGATAAAAGCGACAAGCCAGGCCAGGGTAGTGCTGTAGGTTACACTGAAGAGTGCCCACTTCCAGGAGTTGGTTTCACGCCTGATGACCGCCACTGTGGCAAGACATGGCACATAAATCAATACAAAGGCCATCATGGCATATGCGGAAAGGGGTGTAATACCGGATCTTTTCAAGGCTAACTTCAGGGCTTCGCTCTTTTCATCCATATCACTCCCCACGGCATACAGCACGCCCATTGTGCTGACCACAATCTCTTTGGCCACAAAACCGGAAAGGACCGCTACACTTCCACGCCAGTCCATGCCGATAGGAGCAAAGACGTGGGCAAACGCCTTTCCTATATGACCCATATAAGACCTTTCCACCTTTTCTACGGCCCTCTGGGCTTCCAGGGCCGAAATAGTCTTGTCTCTTTCCTTGACGAGTTCTTCCCGGCGATCACCCTGTGCTGTGGCTATCAAGGTGCCATATTGGTCACTGATCGTTGCCATCTCGTTTTCATAATCCCTTGAAAATTGGACCTCCCGGGGAAAGGCGCTCAAGGACCACACAACGACCGAACCGATCAGGATGACACCGCCCATCTTCCTAAGAAAGAGCTTGCTGCGATCCCACATATGGATAAACAGCCCCCTGAGCATGGGAAGTCTGTATGGTGGCAGTTCCATTACAAAAGGAGCAACATTACCCCTTAGAATGGTCGATCGAAAAAGACGTCCAATGAGAATAGCCAGTACAATACCAAGGGCATAGATGGAAAAGATGGCGTTGCCGGCCCTGGCCCCAAAAAACGTCCCGGCCAGCAGGATGTACACAGGGAGTCTGGCAGAACAAGACATGAGGGGATTGATAAGAATCGTCAGGATGCGGTCCTTTTCGCTCTCTAATGTCCTGGTGGCCATAATGGCCGGGACATTGCAGCCAAAGCCCATGAGCAAAGGGATAAAAGACTTGCCGTGAAGCCCTATTAAGTGCATCACTTTATCCATCAGGAAGGCTGCGCGGGCCATATAGCCCGTATCTTCAAACAGTGCGATACAGAAAAAGAGAACGAGAATATTCGGCAAGAATATAATTACGCTTCCCACTCCGGCGATAACGCCATCCACAATAAGATCCTGGAGGATACCTTCCGGCATCACTCCCCCCACTGCCTGGCCCAGCCAACCTACGCCGGCGTCTATCCAGTTCATGGGATAGGCACCCAGCGAAAAGGTGAGTTGAAACATCGCCCAAATGAAAAAGACAAAGATAGGAAGTCCCAGCAAGCGATTAGTCAGAACCTGGTCTATCTGCCGAGAAACATCCACCCTTTTCCTGGAGACTGTCTTCAAGACCTCTTTGACAATGCCGGCAATGAAGCCGTACCTGTGGTCCGTCATGACAATCTCAGGTTCCTCGTCAAAGAAATCACGCAGCCTCTGACGTTTTTGCTTTACCTCGTTGAGTATAGCATCCGCTTCTGGTGTTGCAGCGCTACGTATTTGCTCTTGCACAATTCTGTCTTTCTCAAGGAGCTTAACAGCGATCCATCGGATATTATAGGCAAGATTTGCCCCCCTCTTGTCTTTTATGAATTCGGATACCTCACCGATGGCCTTCTCGATGTCTTTTCCGTAGTAAACCCGGCGGATGCGGGGAAGCTCAATATCAGACTCTGCTACCGAGATGATGGTTTTAAGGAGATCCTGTGTTCCTTTATTCCTGTTTCCGACCGTAAACACAACGGGTACGTCGAGAAGTTCCGAAAGCTTGTTGCCATCGACCTTGACGCCGCGATGCTCCGCCAAATCGGCCATGTTAAGCACGAAGATAACCTTTGTGTCGAGTTCCCGGAGCTGTGTGGCGAGATAAAGATTGCGCTCCAGGTTGGAGGCATCAATGACATCCACTACCACGTCAGGTTTTTCATCCAGGATGAAGTTGCGAGCCACAATCTCTTCGATGGAGTAAGCGGTGAGACTATAAGTGCCGGGGAGGTCGACGATGGTGAGGTGGTAACCGTTGGCGGTGAGATGGCCTTCTTTTTTTTCTACGGTGACTCCGGGCCAGTTTCCTACTTTTTGCCGTGTGCCGGTTAGGTTGTTGAAAATTGTGCTCTTGCCCGCATTAGGATTTCCAGCAAGGGCGATAGTTAACGATTTAGCAGGCATATGCTATTCTACCCCACCCCTGACATTTTCAACCTGCACGCAGGTGGCTTCATTCACCCGCAGAGAAACATGATACCCCTTCAGTATAAGTTCGATAGGGTCTTTGAGGGGGGCGTATTTTTCAACGTATATCTCGGTGCCGCACAAGAATCCCATCTCAAGGAGTCGCCTGCGAAAAGGGCCGTCATCACCCCCAACACGGACGACTGTGGCAGTATGGCCTTGTTTTAGTTCACTCAGGTTCACTGCAGGTCCCTTCTGCGCCCATTGGGTTTGACCATGATTTTTCTGGAAATGCCCCGTCCCAGGGCCAGGCGAGTGGCATTCACAGCTATGACTAACTGGCCTTGACCACTGTTGGTTATGACCTCAACCTCATCACCCTTTCTTAACCCGATGGTCGCCAGACGAAGTTGCACACCAGCTCTTCCCATGAATTCCTGTACAATGCCAAGTTCCCCTTCCTGGGCAAATGAAAGGGGCATCAAACGGACACGATCCTTAAGACAGTCTGAACACAGACCGTAGATCTCCATCTTGTGTTGAAGTACATGGAAGCCATGCAAGGCGGCTATTTCAACTTGAAGATCTTCCATCCGGCGATTTTCAAACTCAAGTATCTTCCCGCATTTCGTGCAAACGAGATGGTCATGGTGAAAACCAAGATGTCGGTGCTCGTACAGGGGAGGCTGACCTTCAAATTCGTTTTTTATGGCAAAACCATAGCGGCATAGAAGGTTTAGCGTCTTTTTTACGAATTCCGGATCAAAAGTATAGCCATTGTCTTTCAAAGCACCCACTAATTCCTGGAAGCTTATGTGCCGCTCAATCCCAAGAAAGACCTCCAAGATGGCAAATCTATCCTCGACCCGGTCGATCCCTTCATTTTCAAAAAGGCGTTTAAACTGCTCTTGTTCCTGATGGTGAATCGTTTCCATTTATCCTCTTACTTATTGTAACCTAAAGTGATCGGTTCAAGGGCTATAATCCACTGATATCCTTAACTTTATAACGCAATGCTTAGGTTAGCCTCTTTCACCCACTGGGTGAAACATAACATTCACGTCCCTATTGAGGCGTCATCCTTTTGCTAACAGCCGGTTAGCGGTCTTCAACCGGGAACCGTGAACGTTGAACCGCTCAACCCAGGTGTAATTGAAGTGCATGCAGGATAACATGAGACGGCAAGCCCGTCGATTCCTTTTCAGATTGAAGCTCCTCGCAGCCTCCGGCCCATAGGGCCTACGCCGCGGGGGGCAAGCTGCTGGGTTAGCGCCCGTTTTTGCGGTTCAACAGGAGGATAAGGATATGCTCCCTTACGTCCTGGAGTGGCCTGGAAATTCCATGGTAGTGCAGGTTCCGGAAGCGCATTGCCTTGATTCGACTGTTGGACTTTTGGATTCACCCTTCCCGAATCCCACGGTGTAGCTCGTCGTACTCATGACACGCTCAAAGTCCTCAGACTTGCAGTTGGGACACCTCATCTCCACCTCGTCGCCAGTACTCACCTTGAGGATCTCAAACACCTCATTGCACTTCAGACAGCGAAATTCAAATATGGGCATAACCGTTATCCTTTCATCTATGATAAACTTTTTTTATACCAGAAACTTGGTATATTAGCAAACCCTTTTGTAAACTTCAAATGAATTCGGGTAAACTGACCTAAAACAAAAGCCCCGAACTTATTGAGAAGATACACTTTGTCTATGGTGACACAAACGAATGAGGGTTTGGCATCTTTCAAAATTGAGCAAAAGTAGTTTACACTTTTTTCGAAATGAAGGCCGGGTTTCAGTGTTCAGGTTTGCGGCGTTCGCCTTGAGAACAGCACAGGTTCTGCCCGTCTCAGTCCTGACACCTGAATGCAACCAAAATGCCAGGAAAAAGTGTAAACTGAGTCATGAAGGATGCCGGGAATTTGCTCGG
>MAXP01000078.1 GCA_001751085.1 Desulfobacterales bacterium C00003060
TTAGAATGAAGGATATTCAACACAGGATTTAAGGCCTCTTTTGGATCACGAGTAGACACGAGCAGTTGACTGATCTCGTATAGCACAGTCAATTCCTGGACTTTTCTTGCTAAAGTAGAATGCTCAACAGATTCCATTTTGTCGGTCTCTAAGTTCTTGTTTGACAGGATTGACAGGACTTAGGCATTCTGTTCATACTGTCTGAGAAATGGGAATTCCTTATGAGGCAGTTGTCAGAATATCAATTCGATGTAATTGGTGAACATGAGTTCAAACTGCTCACCCATTAAGGCTTCGTGCTTTTTTGCATCCTGCAACACGACACCAGTGTCCACGCCTGGTGGTTGGGATAACCACTTTTGATCGCTTTCCAGCCATTGCCCAACGTCCGAACAAGTCGCGGATTGATTGTCAAACTGAAGTCCAACAACGTGCGGGCGACCCTCTACGGAAATCGCCTCAGCCTGACACTCTGCAGAGGTTACCAGGACTTGTATCTCCTTTGGCAAAGGAGGCAAAACCGCCTGGGCGTGCCACTTGAAAAGGGGAAAGGATCTGCTGATGCCACGAAACATGGGGTGGCTGCGACCATATCTTGTGAGATAACCCTCTATAAACCCCACACTGCGGCAAAAATTGGGGCCTATCGTGACACCAAGGGCCTCAGCCATGATCTGGTGGCCTAAGCAAAAACCTAAACACGGTTTATCCTGGTCCAGGACCCGGTGGATGGTCTCCTTCTCAATTCTGAGATAATGATATTGGTTCTCCTGATCCACGTTGGGGCTGCCCCCCAACACAATGAGACCATCGTAAGACCGGATATCAGGAATCGGCTGATGCCAGACCTGCACGATTTCAAGTCGCACCTTCCGTTTTTTTGCCGAATGGATTAGGTGGCGCCCCGGTCCTTCCCAGGGCATGTGCTGAAGGACAAGGAACCGTTTTGACATATTACGCTCCAAAGCTAGCTGTTGTCCATGTTTCCCTCTCCCATTCGGCAAAAAGACAGCAGATCTCCTGGAAGGGGAGAGGGAGGCTATGGGTGACCGTGGGCTTGACTGGCAAGGCCCCATGCGAGGCCGTGGGCCAAGCCCTGCAACTCGTCAATGGCTTACAATCTGAAAGTTCGGATATGCGTTGGCCCCGTGTTCACCAAAGTCAAGGCCCTCTATCTCTTCCTCGGGAGAAACCCTGAGGCCTATAGTTTTGTCAATCAATCTAAACATGATGTAGGAAACGCCAAAGGCCCAGATGAAGGCCGCACAGATCCCCAGAATCTGGATGCCAATTATCTTTGCCGAGGTGCCTCCAATGTTAAAGATGCCTGCTGCAAGGGTTCCCCATGCGCCGTTGACACCGTGTACGGAGATCGCCCCCACAGGGTCATCCACCCTGATCCGGTCAAAAAAGAGTACTGCCAGCACTACCAGAATCCCAGCTACAGCCCCGATCATCACGGAACTAAGTGGTGTGACCGTGGCACAGGGGCTCGTAATGGCCACCAGGCCGGCCAGGCCGCCGTTCAGGCTCATGCCGACATCAGGTTTTCCAAATTTTATCCACGCGGTGATCATGGCAAGGACAGCGCCAGCCGCCGCCGCCAGGTTCGTATTGACAAAAATCATGGCGATGTCTTTGTTCGCTGCTGTAGTAGAACCCGGGTTAAACCCGAACCAACCAAACCACAGGATAAATACCCCTAAGGCCGCCAGGGGGATGTTGTGGCCGGGGATCGGCTGCACCTTCCCCTCCTTTGAGTATTTGCCAATCCTAGGGCCCAGGACAATGGCCCCAGCCAGGCCTGTCCACCCGCCAATCGAATGGACCACCGTGGAGCCGGCAAAGTCGATAAAGCCGAGGTTTTCCAGCCAGCCATTGCCGTTGTAAAGGCCCCCCCAAGCCCAACTTCCGAAAACCGGATAAATAAAGCCACAAATAGCTGCGCTATATATCAAATACCCGACAAACTTTGTCCGTTCGGCCATGGCACCAGACACAATGGTCGCTGCCGTAGCAGCAAAAACTACCTGGAACATCCAGAAGGCAAGCACCCAGGGGTCCTTACCAGGAGAGAAATCACTCAAGAAAAAGCAGGAAGTACCGAACCAGCCTGTCTGGGTTGCCCCAAACATCAGCCCAAAGCCGATGGCCCAGAAAAAGATGGACCCCATGGAAAAATCGAGCAGGTTTTTCATCAGAATATTAACCGCGTTCTTGGCACGGGTAAATCCGGCCTCCACCATGGCAAACCCGGGCTGCATGAAAAAAACCAGGGCAGCCGCAACCAAGGTCCACACATAATCGGCATTGGTCTGAACCTCCTTGATGGCTTCTGCATTACTGGCGACAGTCTGGACATCTTCCCCTGCCCAGACCATGACCGGAATGCCTAACATTGTTGCAATCATAAACAGAATCTTCATCATCCATCCCTCCGATAGTCTCCTCTGTAATCAGTAACTTTTGATTTAGCGCAAGGTTACGCCTGGCGGCTTGAAAGAATGCACTTCGTGCTGGAATGCGGAATTCGGATTGAAGCTCCCCGCAGCCTCCGGCCCATAGGGCCTACGCCCCGGCGGGCAAGCTGCGGGGTTAGCGCTTGCTTTTGCGGTTCAAAACAAAGAGCAACAAACAACGACTGTCCAGTATCCGGTATCCAGTATCGAGTGATAAGTAAACTAATGACCAATGACTAAATAGCATCCTTGCCTTTTTCCCCGGTCCGAATGCGTACCGCTTCTTCAACCGGAAGCACAAAGATCTTGCCATCGCCAATCTGGCCAGTCTTGGCATGCGTCAGAATGACGTCGATGACTTTCGCAACCATGTGGGCTTCCACTACGATTTCCACTTTTACCTTTGGGACAAAGTCAACAGTGTATTCCGCGCCCCGGTAGATTTCCGAATGTCCTTTTTGCCGCCCAAAACCCTTGACCTCACTGACTGTCATGCCCTGGATACCAAGCGATGAGAGACCCTCTTTCACGTCGTCCACCTTGAACGGCTTGATGATCGTTTCAACTTTCTTCACTTCCAACCTCCTTTCGTTTGTTTTCGATTCTAAATATCAATATGTGTGCCAGAAGGAATACGTCCGGAAGAAGCTTGCTATAACTAATTGATATTACTGGTCATCATTCATTTCGCCAGTCTTTGTTTGTTTTGTAGAACCTGCACCAGACGCTACAAATATGTTGCCAATATCCCATAAAACTACAATTATGGAGCTATAGTAGTATATGAAAACGAATGACTCGTAAAAAGACTTTCTACGAACCCGTCAACTAATATACCTCGAAAGGCCACAAATGACACTTTTTCGCCGGCCATGAACATCAATAGCAGCGTT
>MAXP01000079.1 GCA_001751085.1 Desulfobacterales bacterium C00003060
TTCCATGGCTTTGGGGGTTATGAGCTAATTTACGCATGGCAAGGACTGTGCGGGCAATATTCCTGAGGCGTTTTATGGCCTTTTGTTCGGGCGATGAAACATCTGCAAAAGGCAGGTCTTGCCTGGAATCTCTATTTTTGATGTTGACGGTATCCGGGATAAGCAAAAACACCAGATTTTGCTGCAGCCGCGGCATGTTGGGTCCGGCCGTGGTTACACACTCCTCAATGTTTATACCCTCTGCCCCGAGTTCCACAATGGCAAGTACGGGCTTGCCCTTATTGTCCGGGATATGTTCCGGCACAGAAACATCGTGAATCACATGAAATGTTTGCATGTCAGCGCTGACTACCTTACGGGCGGACGCATCCAGCACTTGATCAATTTCCGGAACTGACAGGTTGCGGCGGATTCTTGCAAGCGCAATGTTAATTGATGGCTCAAGGCTTGCGTAGTAACGCCCTTGATTAAACCGGAGGTAAAACGCGGAATTGCCGATTTCCTTTAAAGCTTCAGCCACCTGTGGCGGGGTTAGTTCCGGAAAGGCAACGTGAAATAAAGCATCCTGTTCGGACAGGCCGAAAAGATTCGATTCAAGCCCTTGACCACGGCCCACAAGACTGTGAAGAAAAACCGTCTTCCAGGTGTACTGATACATCGGCCAGCCTTCGGGATGCGGGTTGCGCACGTCCGCAATTTTTGCATTGCTGCGCCCGCCTTCAATGCCTTCTGTGTCGGGTCCGCCAATATCGGCATTTAAAACCGGCAGCAAATCGCCACTGCCTGTTCGGCTGACGATTTCGTTTACCGTGCGGGCATCTTTAAGATCCAGGTGGCATGCGTGAATCATGGGGATCCCTGCCTGTTCTCTCCAGATGTTTCGGACCGCCAGCGCAAGGACCCGCAGGACACCGCGGGTGCCCTGAAAGTTTTCTGATGTCGCGAGCTTGTTATTGAGATAGTCGATTAAGGTGGGGTGAAAGGGATAATGAGCGGCCATCCGTTCTTTAAAGTCACTGCGAGTAGCTTCGTCCGGAAGAAGTGAAGCGTTTTTTCGATACAAGGATTCGTAGTATCCGGCTGTTTCTTCAGCCACAGCCCTGTCAATACGGGTAAAGAGTCGTTTGGCCAGCACACGGGATATTTCGGCAGCCTGCACCGGCACAACAGCCGTGGCATCGCGCGCCACCACACTCGATACGCCGCCAATTGCCTGCTGACCGATTCCAATAGCTATATCTTTATCGACTTTTTTACCAACAACATCGGAGAGTAATTGGGAAAGCCGCTCTGTCTGGTTGGCAAAGGCATCTGTTGAGCTGGCAAGTGTGAGAATAACCGAAATTTCCGAATGGGTGCGGGCATATCCTAACAAGCCCAGTAAAAAGGCAGCCAATTGGTCACCACCGTCTGACCGGGCCGCTGACAGTCTGGCTGTGTACTGAGCCAACTCGTCAATCATCAAAAGGACTTTTTTGCCTTCAAAGACGGTATCGAAGTAGAATTTTGCAGGAGCGGCATGGGAAGAAGCTTCTTCTTCAATTTGTCGATACAACGACTCACCGCCGGTCTGATACGCTATTTCTCCCCAAAGGGTATAAGGGATTAGCCTGGCCCCTTTGGGCTTATGTACCGGAAGTTCGTCCCCCGCGATACCCACCACCGTTACCTCGCCGGCTTCAGGTAAAAGGTCGGATGCCAATGCGTCATTTGTTGCCGGCGCCAATTCCTTGCCTTTGTATCCGATATGCGTGCAGGCAATCAGTGTATGTGTTTTGCCACCTCCAAAAGCGGTTTCAAGGCGATGGATTGCCGGAACTGAATTGTCACCTTTAAGCCGTGCAAAAACTTCAGAAAGTACGTTTTTCAGTCCCTCGGTGGGATAGGTGGCTTCTTTGAAAAACTGCTCAGCGTCTGCGTACATTTCATGAAGGCCGCTTCCCTTTCCGAAATAATAGCGAAGAACAGCGCTGATTGAAGCCGTAAATATTTCCGGATTAAATGTTCCTGTAAGGATGTCGTGCCGTGGCTCGCATGCTGAAAGAATATTTTTCATCTCTTTACGCTTCCTTTTTGCTCAACTTATTTATTAGGGTATGAAAATTTTGAGAGGATTGGAGGGAGAATAAAGAAAGAATCAACGATATGCAATTAAAAAATGGCGAGTCCTATGACACCTCCTAAAACCATAAAATTAATGTTACATTTTATTGTCATCCTATACACGAGCCCTCTCTCTTTCTTTTGCCCTAAGCAGGCTTCACCCGCTTCATCAAGAATATGCTGCACGCGAATTCTATCTTTAGATTGCATATTC
>MAXP01000080.1 GCA_001751085.1 Desulfobacterales bacterium C00003060
GAAAAGCTATACAAACCACAAGCTACGAACTACGAACTACGAACTACGAACTACAAACTACAAACTACAAACTACGAACTATAGTATTGCGGAATACGGGTTAACCGCACAGGTTGAAAGCCTTGGGATGCTTATCGCGGCCTGAAATAGGGGACATTGATCCCCCAGACAAAAAACTTGACCCATCCAAAACCAAGTTTCATCAACTCCACATCGTCTGTCTTGATTTTTTTTAACACCTGTGACTTCACCTTATACCGCTTCAAGAACGTACTTCCAAGAATAAAACTTCGGAATCTGTCAAGGTTATAGGTGGCCATAAAGGCCATCTTCCCTTTTGGCCCATAGGGGCCCTCCCGGCCCCATGGATCAGAACTAAACATGGCTTTTATTTCAGCCCATTTGGCGGTCATCTTGTGATAGATTTCCGCCCCTTGGTCCTGTGCCCAGGTTTCGCTTGTCCACTCTTGTGATTCATATTGTCCAAGGCAGAAATCCGGAGGTTTGAAGAAGTACACATCGGTCGCCTTTGCTCCGGAACCGTGAAACATAATACCCTGTTCCAGAGGAAAGGTACGACAGGTGTCAGGTCTATCCGGATAGACCCTGCACCCGGACTCGTTCAAAAACGGACAGGTCCTTTCTTCGTTTTCAGCCATGCGGAGCAGAACATCCGGGAAAAAATTCGATTCGCGCAAGACCACGTCCACGTGGGAGTCCAAGAACAGCTCTGAGGACATGCCCAGTCGATTCTTCAGTCGAAGCACATCGTATGGGTTCAAAAACAGGTTTAGATTACGGCAACATCTCGTAAAGCATTCCAAACCCTCATGACACCGAAACGAAAAGACTTCGCCATCTTCCAGCTTCTTGTCAAGAAGATCCCCCTCTGCTCCCAGATCAATGTATTTCATAAGACAGTTCCAAATGGAGAAGTGATGACTTTTTGCGATACATAATAATTTGATCGGCCCCGAAAGACAAGAAACTTTCCTGACCCTTGCTTGTTTTAGCCCTCAGTGATAAGGAAAAGAAAAAATATCAAACAGCAAGGCTAAAATCTATGAACATTGAAAAAACCGTGGCCTTTCAGAAAAACTCAAGGAACATATTCTTTCACATACTGACCCAGTGCAACCTGAAATGCCGGCACTGCTATATTAACCCCAAGCAGCACGGAAACCAGACCCTGCCTGTCGAAACCGTAACGAAGTGGCTGAAGGCCCTGTGGCATGAGGAAAAAACCTCCAACCTCATATTCATAGGCGGGGAGCCGACCCTGCACCCGGATCTTGACCTTTGTATTAGGGCCGCGAGAAAGATAGGTTACGGTTCTATCACTGTGGACACAAACGGGTTCCTGTTTAATAATATTGTCGAAAAGGTAACCCCCGGAGAACTGGACTATTTCAGTTTCGGTCTGGACGGATCATGTAAAGAGATCAACGATCTGATTCGGGGAAAAGGAAGCTATGACAAGTGTGTTGCAGGCATAGAAAAAGCCCTTTTAAAGGGATTTGATGTAAGCGTGATCTATACGGTCAGCCAACTGAATATTAATGATCTACAAGAGATGCCGGGCTTCCTGAGAGGATTGGGCATCAAGAGATTCTTCATTCAAGTCATCGGGATCAGGGGCAGATCAGCCCAGAACGAAGATCACGGACTTCAAATAACCAAAAAGGAATGGGGCTCTGTTGTGCCGCTGGTGGCAGCCCAAGCAGCACGACTCGGCATACATGTAACATACCCTAAGGTCTTCTTAGACAACTCCGAACCTTTTGAATGCGCGGCCCTGGTTGCAGAAAACTATTTTATCTTTCCAAACGGCAGGGTTTATCAGTGCCCCCTGTGCGAGGATTTTCCCCTCCATTCCTATGCCTTTAAGAAAAACAAGCTCACACCAAGCCCCCCTGTCAATGAAAAGGACTTGTTTCAGCTATCGATCCCAGAGGGTTGTGTCATGAATAAGCTGATCCAGCCGGGCAATCTGTGTTATGATAAACAAGGGAGGCCAGAGTATAAGATTGCATGTTGCCTGCTAAAACAAGACATCAAACCATAACAATTCGTAACCGTTCACGGCTTACATTTATGCCGTACGGAATTGTTTTGAAAGATGAACGTCGAACATCGAACATCCAACGTCGAACGAAAAACGAATATCCAATACCGAAACACAAGGAGGCAACAATGCTGGAAGAGCCCAAACCTTACGACACCCTGACCGATTATGTAACTGGAAACGATGTCCCAAACATCGGGGCTGAGGAAAACCGACAGCGGGTGGAACGTTTCCTGGTAGAGACAAAGGGCTACAGTAGAGATGATATTGAGGTAAATGTGGACATTACGTTTGCCATTGGGGACGAGGAACTACGTTCCAACGTGGATCTCGTTGTCAGCGTTCATGGAAAGAGATCCATGGTCATAAAATGCGTGCCGGGCTCCCTTGTCTCAAGGCAACGCGAAACCCTTGCCGCCGCCAGGTTGCTGGATAGCTATCAAATCCCGTTCTCTGTGGTCACCGACGCAAAGGACGCGGATCTGCTTGATACCGTCACCGGCCAGGTGCTCGACCAGGGGATGGATACTATTCCGTCCAAAGAGGAAATTATTCAACGGATGAAGGAAATGCAGGTTCAGTCCTTTCCCGAGGAGAGGCTGGAACGAGAAAAGATCATATTCCGGTCATACGATGAGATGAACATAAATGTTCAAAGGAAGCTGACGAGCAAATAGAAAAACACCGGGCCTACTTGACCTCGGGCAAATCCTTGCCGCAGTGTTTGCACACAATGGCTCGTGCCTTGATAATCTCGGCACAAAACGGACACTCTTTTGTATAATTTCGCTCGTGAACCTGCTCAATGCTCTTTGCAACCCTTTCCTTGATCAAGTCATTTTCAAAGGCATGATTTCGGATGGGCTCAATAACATCAAGCCCTCCGACATCCCCTATCATTTTAGCCGCCTCCAACCGAACATTCGGCAGTGTTTTTTCAGCCAAAAGCACTCTTAGTATCGCTTCGGCATCCAGGGCCTCATAGTATGTCTTGAGCTTTCGCAGGCTTCTTTTCTCAGCGGCTTTCTGTGCCTCTTCCTTGGCCTTGATCTCTTCATCTATGATATAGCCTCCGCCCCCCTCACGGCTATAGACCGTCATGCAATCTATGTTTCCTGACATGGGATCGCATATACATCGGTAGGAAGCAGTGGTTGCATAGTTGTCCATGATGTTCTTCCAGCCTTCAACAAACTGGGGGCAATCGTCATTGAAGCACACAAAAAGATACGGCGTCCCCCAGCCCAAACCATCTGAAAAACATACCGGGGGACATTCCCATATAGCCATCTCTTTTCCGCAATGCGGGCACACAGGTCTCTTTTGGCTGACCATCTTGTTATACACATCTTCTCGTGTAAGTATTGCCATGTCTGACCTCCAGGTATACTCTGCACGGTCACAATTGGAGCTTTGCAATCGTCCATTAAATACGTTCATCTTGNNTCTTGGGTCGCCACGGTCCGTTGGAGGTTGGAGGACCGCTTCACTTGAGGTTGGAGGCAAAAAAGATGAGTCTTTTCTTTGCCTCTAACCTCCAACCTCTGAATGCAACAGACTACTGACAACAGACTTTAGAAAAGCGCAGATTGTGGCCGTGTGAAGTATATATGCTTGAGTTTTCGAAAAATAGTCCTTGACACAAAGCTTGCAGCTATAGCTTTTCAGAAAATTACTTGCAAATTTGCGGGACGAATCGTTCTGATAACCATGTGAAATTACGCTATAATGATGCACAGCTTAACTCCGCAATCCGAAATCCGAAATACTATAGACGGTTTAGACATGCCTGGGCAGGAGTCACGGAAGACAGGTTTTCGGTGAACTCTGAACCATTGAACCCGTGAACCGGTGAACGATTACGATACATGATATCCCACTGTGATGGAATGTCAAGCAGCTTCCAGGGGCGGCAAAAAGGATTGACACCATGACCTTACGTGATAGTAGTTGCTTTCTATATTAAGATACATGATCACATAACATGAAGAAAGGATTCAGCATGAAAGACCCAAGTCAAACATATGAGGATGGCATAGAACCGAGGAAATACACAGCAGATAGCAGATTCACATTTGCCTGCCATAAGGGTATGGAATGTTATACCCATTGTTGTAGTGACCTCAACATAATCCTTACGCCCTATGACATTCTCCGGATGAAAAACAGACTCGAACTTACATGTGATCAATTCCTGGCCATATACACAAAACCTGAGCTGCTATCCAGAACGCGGCTGCCGGTGGCCACCCTGAAGATGGTCGATGACGACAAGAAAAGCTGCCCCTTTGTTACGCCGGAAGGATGCACCATATATGAAGACCGTCCTGTAACCTGTCGCTATTATCCTCTGGGTATGGCTGCCTTCAGGGAACAAGAGATCCAACCAACGGGCGAGGATTTCTATTTTATGGTAAGAGAATCCCATTGCCTTGGGTTTGAAGCAGACAAGGAGTGGACCGTGAGCGAGTGGCGCGAAGATCAAGGCGTCGCCCCATATGACGAAATCAACAAGGCCTGGGTGGAGTTCATGTTGAAGAAGAAGTCTTTCGGGTTTCAGGCAGATCTGAGCGAGGAAAGCCGGGCCATGTTCTTTATGGTAAGCTCTAATGTGGACAGGCTCAGGCGTTTCATATTCGAGAGCAGTTTTCTGGACAAATATGATGTTGAAACAGATGTCCTTGAACAGATCAAGACCGATGAGGTAGCCTTGCTCAAGTTTGGCTTTGACTGGCTCCAAAGCGCCCTTTTCGGGGCGGATAAGCTGAACCTGAAAGACCACGTACTAAAGGCTTATGAGGAAAAGGCCCAAGAGGCTGAGGCTATGAAGGCTGCAAAGCCGGGCAAATAAGACAGAACGTAACCCCGTTCATGGGGTCTTGGGATGGGAGTCAAAGACTTGAAAGACGTACAAAACGAACCAGATCACCGCAACATTGACCTTACAAGGGTAGGCATCAAAGACATTAAATACCCAATGAATGTCCTGGACAGGGCAAACAAGACCCAGTCCACCGTTGCAACGGTAAACATGTACGTGCATCTGCCACACTGGTTCAAGGGGACTCACATGAGCAGGTTCGTGGAGGTCCTGAACGATTATTGTGCTGACCTTAATCTAAAGACCTTCTTTCAAATGCTTGACAGAATAAAGAAAAATCTTGATGCCCCGGCGGCAAACCTGGAGATCAGATTTCCCTATTTCGTAAAAAAAACAGCGCCTGTGTCGGGTGTTCCCAGCTTGATGGAATACACCTGCAAATACATAGGTGAAATAAACGGAGAGGAACGCAGACTCCATATTGGTGTCAAGGTGCCGGTCTGCACCCTTTGCCCGTGTTCAAAAGAGATCAGCGCAAAGGGGGCCCACAACCAGCGGGGCATGGTTTCGGTAACACTGCTCTTTAAGGAGTTTTTTTGGATCGAGGAAATTATTGAGATAGTTGAAGGTTCTGCAAGCAGCGATGTTTATGCATTGTTAAAAAGGGAGGATGAAAAATTTATCACGGAACAGGCGTTCAGCCGGCCGATGTTTGTGGAAGATATTGTGAGAGAGGTCACTGATAAATTGAGAAAGGACCCGCGATTTGTCTGTTTTAGCGTAGAAGCGGAAAGCTTTGAAAGCATTCACAACCACAGCGCCTATGCTTACACCGAGATGGACACCCGGACGCCCAACCATGATATTGCGGATTAGGGCCTGCCCTGGCGCTCGCTTCATATGCAACCACAGAGCCTATTGGCCAGGTCTGGGCCAGGGATTGCGGATTGCGGGGAACCGAGAGACCTTCATGAAGCGGGCGGGCCCTCAGGATCGTGGGGGTGCTCTTTTGGCACGCTAATGTAGAACGTTGCACCCTCCCCTTCTTCCGACTCCACCCAGACCCTTCCGCCATGATTTCTTACAATCCTTTCCACAATTACAAGCCCGATACCTGTCCCCTCGCTATGCTCCACCTTTTTCAACTGCTGAAATATCTCAAATACCCTCCTGTGGTATTTTGGATCAATGCCAATACCGTTGTCCCTCACGAAAAATTGGTGAAATCTTCCTTTTTCTTCATATCCGACCTCGATCATGGGCTTTTCCGTATCCCCCATGAATTTGATGGCATTGGAAACCAGGTTCTCAAACACCTTGTAGGTCCTATCTTCATCACAATGGATAGTAGGCAGATTATCCCCAATGGAAACATCTACTCTCCCCTCTTCAAGCCGTTGTTTGAAATTTGAGCAGGCTCTTTTTGCTATCTTTAAGGATGAAACATCCTCAAAAGAGCTCACTGTGCGCCCGAGCCTTGAGAGGGCCAAAAGGTCGGAGATCAAGACCTCCATATGGCGGGCATTCTCCTTGATGCGCTCAATGTACCCTTTTCCCTCTTCCCCTAATCTCTCCTGATATTCTTTCAACAGGATAGAAGAGAACCCATGCATGGAGATGATGGGAGACTTCAGATCATGGGAGACGGTATAGACAAAGGTTTCAAGCTCTTCGTTCTTTCTCTTAAGCTCTTCCGTCGCCCTTGCCCTTTCAGTAACATCTTCTATCACCAAGATGAGTGAACCTTCTCGTTCTCCAAGCCTGACACCACTTACGGTAAGGTTTAAGATCTTCTCCTGCTGATGAGGGGAGGTGTGTTTTACCCTCTGGAGAGAACGTGTCTCTTCAGTCTCCATCACCTCTTCAAAGGCACGAAGGAGCCCCCCTTCTTTCAAAAGACGATCTGGAAATACCTTCTTAATGTTTTTTCCAACTACATCTTCATATTCTACCCCCTGTATGTCCTGATAGGCCCTGTTGACCAGTTTGATGTTCAGGTCCTTGTCCAGGACCAGTAAAGCAGCAGGGAGGCTGGCCACGATCGTTTCGTTGTATTCTTTTAAATATTGAAGGGTATTCTCGGCCTGTTTGCGGCTGGTAATGTCCCTCATGATTAATCGAAGTCCAACCTGGTTCCCTCCCTTGTCAAGGATAGGGGTGACATCAATCATCACATCCATGGCACGTCCGTCTTTGGTGATCAACTTCCTTTCAATACCCGCTCTTTTCTTAGTGTATGCCCCCGGAAATTCCCTCAGGAAGGCCTCACGGGATTCCTCGCTGTAAAAACGGTAAACCGGCCGGCCGATCATTTCTTCTCTCGAATAACCGGTCTCATCAACCGAGGCCTGATTACACTCCGTAATTATCCCGTTTCTATCCAGGGTCTGGTACATGTCCAGGGCATTATCATAGATATCCCGGTATTTTTCTTCCGCCTCAGCTAACTCCCGGGTTTTATCTTCAACCTCCCTTCTTAGGTCATGTTGCCTCAGACAGTGCACGACGACGTTCAGTATTTCCTTGGATTCAAAGGGCTTTTCAATAAAATCATAGGCTGCAAGGCGAAAGGTTGCAATGGCCTTTTCCTTATCCGGATAGCCGGTAATCATAATGACTTCCGTATCCTTATACTTCTCCTTTATCCTGGCCAAGACCTCGATTCCATCCATGTCAGGCATGATGATATCTAAAATCACCAGGTCAAACCCTTCACGGGCCAGCGTTTTTAGGCATTCTGAGCCGTTTGGAACACTTACCACTTCATATCCGTGGTCCCGGAGCAAACCGCTCAAAGAGTTCCTTATCCTTTCCTCGTCATCACATAATATGATCCTGTGAGGGGATGCCATCTCTCTTCTCCATCTTTTGGGCAAAAACAGGCAGATAGATCCTGAAGGTGGAGCCTTTGCCCGGCTCGCTCTCACAATCTATCCGGCCGCCATGTTTCTCAACAATCCCGTAACTGACGCTCAGGCCAAGACCTGCTCTATCTGTTTTTT
>MAXP01000081.1 GCA_001751085.1 Desulfobacterales bacterium C00003060
TCCAAGATCCCTGTCCTCAAGCACTATAAAGGTGTTTGCCATGTCTATATAGATGATGGTGCGGACCTTGGTATGGCTGACGAGATATCATTCAATGCCAAGGTGCAGCGGCCAGGTGTTTGCAACGCCATGGAAACCCTGCTGGTCCATGAGGCCGTAGCCGGGTCATTTCTCCCTCCAATGGCCAGGCGTTTTACAGAGGCTGGTGTGGAGCTGCGGGGGTGCCCTGAGACCTGTCAGATCGTGCCGGAGGCCAGAAAAGCCACAGATGAGGATTGGGCAGCAGAGTATCTTGACTTGATCCTTGCAGTCAGGATAGTCGCCTCTATGGATGAGGCCATTGAGCACATTGGGCGGTACGGATCAGCCCACACTGAGGCAATTGTTACTTCAGACTATGCCCGAGCACGGCAATTTCTGGGGGAGGTGGATGCATCTGTGGTCCTGGTAAATGCCTCCACGCGATTCAACGATGGTGGAGAACTCGGCCTGGGGGCTGAGATCGGGATCAGCACTTCCAAGCTTCATGCTTACGGGCCCATGGGACTGGAGGAGTTGACCACCACCAAGTTTGTGGTATTTGGTGACGGGCAGATTAGAATATAAGGGGTATCTGTGCGGTTAGGCCTTTTTGGAGGCACCTTCAATCCAATCCACCTCGGTCATCTCAGGGCTGCGGTAGAAGTCAGGGAGGCTTTCAACCTCGATAGGCTCTTGTTGATCCCGTCTGCCAATCCCCCTCACAAGAGGGCCGATCGTGTGGCCAATCCTGAAGATCGTCTGGAAATGGTACGTCTAGCCATCCGTGGAGAACCCACTCTTGAGGCCTGTGATGTGGAACTGGCCCGTTCCGGCCTCTCATATACAATCGAGACGTTGCGATACTTCCAGGACCGGTTTGGCCCTGGCCCTGGAAATGCCGTTTTTTTCATTGTCGGCCAGGATGCCTTTTCGGAAATCACCACATGGAAGTCGTATGAGGCGCTTTTTGTCACTGCTCAGTTTATCGTGATGACCCGACCGGGCTCCAAGCCGCATGCCTTAGAGGACTTTATCCACACCAGAATATGCGCAGAATATCAATACGATTCCACCTCCAACCGATACAATCACCCCAGGTTATGCACTATCTGTTGCCTCAATATCACTCACCTGGATATTTCTGCCACCAGGATACGAGAGTGGATCAAACAGGGGCGCTCCGTCCGTTTCATTGTGCCCGACGCAGTTCAGGATTTTATCCACGATAAGGGACTTTACAGATGACGCTGCCATATGATCCAACCCTTCATCCTTATGTTCAAGCAGTCCTCGCCATGAAGGGCTTTGACGTGGTCTTACTGGACCTACGTGGATTGGCTTCTTTTGCGGACACCTTTATCATATGTAGCGGCCGGTCCCACCGCCAGGTGTCGGCCATTGCCGAATTCATAGTACAAAACTTAAAGAAAGAAGGGATCAGCCCCCTGGGGGTTGAGGGACTTCGAGAAGGACATTGGGTCCTCCTGGACTATGCGGATGTGGTCATTCACGTCTTCTACGAGCCGATACGAATCTTCTATGACCTTGAAGGCCTGTGGTCGGACGCAAAGCGAATCGAAGTAAGTGGAATGTAGTATTTCGGGGCATCCTTCACGACAACTCAAAAGTAGTTTACACTTTGTTGATCTTAAAATTTGGCAGTGAAATTTGGACATCGCAATTCAATTCGATAACACACGCTTCTTCGAAAAAAGTGTAAACTGGCCAATGAAGGATGCCTATTTCGGAATATGAAAAAATCTGCAGATCAGCCATTTGAAAAACAGTGGGCTGTCCCGCTTATCAGCCCGGAAGAGCTATTGGCTCTTCCGGGTGAGAAGGCCCTTGAACTGATTCTTGAATCTCCCAGACCTGTTACACTGGTGCAGTCGCTGGCCGAGGAGGATCTGTTCTGGCTTGTCCGGGAAATCGGTCATGAGGACGCCCTTCCCGTCCTGGCCCTTGCCTCCAATGACCAGTGGCAGTTCCTGTTTGACCTGGAGCTATGGACAAAGGATCGCCTGGAAATCAAATCCGTAAATCGCTGGGTGGACCTTCTGCTCAAGGCAGACCCCGATAGGTTCTTGATCTGGGGCTTGAGCAAGAATATCGAACTTATTGATCTCTATCTTTTCAAGAATATTGACCTGAGAATCAGGGAAGAGGATGAATCGCCGTCCGATTTTGATGATGACTATTTCAGCCTGGACGGGCTCTTCTATATTCGGATCAACCACAAGAAGTACGATCAGACCATCGGGCAGTTGCTTGAACGCCTTGCCCAACATGACCTCGAGAAGTTCCACCAGGTATTGCTGGAATTAGCCGGGGTACTGCCGGCAGAAGTGGAAGAGAATATATACAGACTCAGAAATGTTCGGTTGTCTGAAAAAGGTTTCCTTCCCTTTGAGGAGGCCATGGGGATATATCAATACTTGGATCCGCAAACCCTTCTTGAAAAAGAGCCTTACCTTCCCAAGGTCACACAAGAGCCACAACTCCATCAGTCCATACCTGTCTCCACGTCACTGCTTATCCAGGATCAGGGCCTCTTTTACATTTCTTTGAAACGCACGAAAGACGCCCGTATTCTGGAACGACTCCAGATGGAATTTGCTGAAATGTGCAACCAGATCAGTTCTGCAGACGGCCTTGTGGTACGGGACAAAGAAAGCTTGGTGGATATCGTAAGAAAGGCTTGTGGATACTTGAGTATAGGGCTCGAAAAAGTGACCGGCGGAGACCCGAACAGGGCCGCTCTCTTGCTTGAAGAGTATCCTCTGCACCATATCTTTCGCGTAGGCTATGGCACTGCGCTGAAGCTGCTGTGGAAGACACAAAGATGGTTCAAAGAGAATTGGTTCGTCAGGCAGGCCTTCGGCCTTAGCTTCTGGGAAGATGACTGGAAGGCGATGCTGGAATGCCTGCTTAGAAAAAGGCCGCTTTATTACACGGGCTTTTCTGAGGATGCACCATGCCGTGAGTTTAGATCCTTAGAAGAGATTACACACTGCCAAAAAGCCCTTGATCAGATCATAAACCTGGATGAACTCCTGTCTCTGCTGTTTGCTCAAACCCCGGTTGCTCACCAGGTTCAGGCCTATCACCCGGTTACTTACAAGAATCTTCTTCTGACTTCCTGGGCTATAGACCATCTGGGCTTACAGGACAAAATATTATCCCTTTCAGTCGAGGAATTGAAGGCCTTTTTCGGGGATCTTTGGGGGGAGGAAGCAGGGCCGCATCGTGTGGACACAAGAATGAAACAAGACCTCTTGGACTGGCTTCAAATGCGCTCTGGACAAGCTATTGATGACATTCTGGGCCGAACGGGCAAGACCTTTGACCGCCTCCTTGGCGAGCTTGAAAAGGAATACGGATCGGTTTCCCTTGAGGATGTCGATCCCAGATACGTAAGGCATTTCCTGGTCAGACCCTGAGATCATATGATATTGCAACTTTCAACATCTCGCCGGCCAACCACAGGTATTCTTTGATGAAGCAGAAGGTTTTTTCTCAAGAAAGGCGCAAGGACCAATGGCGGCTTATCTCTAAGCCTGATGGGGATATAGCCGATGTCATGGCCTTGCCCGGGGCTGTTGTGGAGGCCCAGATCGCCGGACGCTATCAGGTTGCCTCTGCAGTGACACCAGGAACAGTGATCATCCAGGGGGTCCGCCGCAAGGGGATATTGGCAGGGGTAGATGCTGCAATAGACCGCGAAGCAGCATCAGAGCATGACGTGGATGTGGCCTGTCAACCCAGGGGCGTTCGTCCTGCAGAAACAGTCAACCTTGAAGAAATGATGATAGAGGCAAGCGACGAGTTTGTCTCCGTCCCCACGGACGCGGAAGACCTGGCCTGCATCCTGTACACCTCTGGCACAACAGGCCGACCCAAAGGTGTGGGGCTCACAGTCAAGAATTTCTTGGGCGAACAGCAATCCTCGGAACAGGCGCTAAAGGTGACGCCGAAAGACAAGATCATTGGGGTCCTCCCTTTTTTTCATGTATTAGGGCTTTCAAACATCCTCCTCACAGGGTTGGTTAGCGGGGCAAGTATCGTCCTGGTCCCCCAATACAGCCCAGCTAACTTGCTAAGAAACATCATGGAAAGTCGTCCCACCCTGATGATCGCTATCCCTACCATGTTTGTTCATCTCCTAATGCTCCTGGAGAGAAAAAGACTGCATCTGCCTGATAGCATCCGATTGTGTGTTTCGGGTGCAGCCCCGTTACCCATAGAGACCATAGAAGCCTTTGAAAGATGCTCAGGGTGTCGACTCATTGAGGGGTATGGCCTGACCGAGACCGTGGCCGCCTGTTGTCTCAATCCGCCGGATGGTCTTTGCAAGGCAGGCTCTATCGGCGTACCACTTCCCGGGTTTGAAATGAAGGTGGTGGATGCCGATGGCGGGAAACTTGCCCCAGGGGAGGTGGGCGAGATCGCCGTAAGAGGAGCCGGGGTCACCGCAGGCTATTACAACCTTCCACAAGATACTGCCGAGGCATTCAGGAACGGTTGGTTTCTTACAGGTGATATAGGTTATCAGGACCAGGATGGGTATTTCTTTGTCACAGATCGCAAAAAGGAAATCATTATCAAGGGAGGACTCAATATTTCGCCGAGGGAGGTGGAGGAGGTCCTTCTGAGGCATCCCGCAGTAAAGGGTGCCGCAGTTGTTGGAAGAAAAAAGGGGGAACGGGAGGAGGTTGTTGCATTTGTCACAACCAGGAGAGAAGTCATGGCAAAGGAGATTGTGAGCCATTGTAGACAGTCCTTGTCAAGTTTCAAGGTGCCGGACGCAATCTGTTTCATGGAGACCCTTCCCATGAGTGTGGCGGGGAAGGTCCTGAAAAAAGAACTCATGAGCGGTTACAAAGATGAACGCAAAATCGAAAGGAAAGATGATGGGCTTGGTCCAGCCGATTGAGGCGTGGGCAGCATCCACCCCGGACTCAGTGGCGCTTCGCCTTGAAGGGAAGAACATTACATACAAGGAGCTGAACTGCAGAGCCAATCGTGTGGCCAACGGTCTCCGTGGCCTGGGTATAAAAGAAAGAGACAGGGTCGCCATCATGCTCCCGAACATCCCTGAATTTGTCTATACCCTGCTCGGTGCGTTGAAGCTTGGGGCAGTGGCCGTTCCATTCAACACCCTGTATAAAGGGGGAGAAATCCTGCATATTCTCAAAGACTCCGGCGCCAAATGCGTCGTTGCCTTGACCAATTTCGCTCCCATGATCAATGAGATCCGGCCGGAGCTGCCAGCCCTTGACAAGGTGATCCTGACCGGGGAGCGCAATCTGCTCTTTGCCTACCCTGGAAGCACGGCCTTGATCCAGTTAATTCTCCAAGGTGATCATATCAAGGACATAGATGGGGCCTATCAGAAGATTGGGCGCATCCTGTTGAGAATCATGGAGGAGATGGGGGTCAAAGAGGCTTGGTACAAGCATCGGGGGAGCATCCGGGTGCGGGGGGGAGAGAAAATTGCAACTTTCGTCATCTCTGAGTTGGCAGGCGTAGCACTGATCAATTGGATGGTTTTCTTAGGTCCTTTGGATACACGAGATTTCATGCGTGTGATCCGGATGCCGCCTGAGATACGGGATAAAGTGGTGGAGCCGATGACGTCCGTGCAACAGGAGACTGGAAGGATGCCTGTATGGAATCAATTCAAGGAAACCGTGGTAGCTGCTATCGAGCATGGGTTTCAGGTGGAGATCAAGGAAGGCCCGATGCTTGAAAACGAGCTCATCGCTTATGAGAAGCTTCGTTCTATAGCCTGCAAAGCGAGGTAGGGCCACTTGTGGGGATAGGCTATTCTACGACAATTACGTCATTGCCTTTGATCTTTGCCCATTCTATGTTCTTGTTGTGCTTATCACGGTATTCCTGGTTTGCCTCTTGAATATCCACCATCTCAATCCCGTTATTACATTGCGGGCAATGGTACTTGAAAGTGGAGGTTATTTTCATGTCGCACCCACATGTATCACAGGTGACTTTCATCGTTTGGCTCCTGATTCTGTAACTTCTCAAAAGATTCGAGTCCAGTTGCTGTAGTCTCTATTAGCCTACGCTAAAGGCAGTTATACTTCACACGGCCACAATCTGCGCTTTTCTAAAGTCTGTTGTCCGTAGTCTGTTGCATTCAGAGGTTGGAGGTTAGAGGCAAAGAAAAGATTCATCTCTTTTGCCT
>MAXP01000082.1:0-405 GCA_001751085.1 Desulfobacterales bacterium C00003060
GACCCAAGATGAACGTATTTAATGGACGATTGCAAAGCTCCAATTGTGACCGTGCAGAGTATGCAACAGCCCCAAGACTACCCGAGCTTTTTGAGAAGGCACCTGGTTTTTGTGTAGCTCACATCAATTGAATGGTTGCCCTCTTAGCATTTTTGGGGCATTCTGTCAAAGGGAGTGACCCAATTTTCTGCAAACATGGAGGAGACTAATGAAAGACGGCCTTGGTTTTGTCATGGCGGTTAATCTTGTAATATGGTTAGGTGTTGCCTTCTATTTGTTCCTCTTGGATCGAAGGATAAAGAAATTGGAACAGATGCCTGGAAATAAGGATAAATGAAAAAAAGTTGGGCATCCTTCATTTCTCAGTTTACACCTTTTTCGAAAAAGCGTGTATTATCGAATTGA
>MAXP01000082.1:429-8641 GCA_001751085.1 Desulfobacterales bacterium C00003060
TGCCAAAATACAAGATCAACAAAGTGTAAACTACTTTTGACTTGTCGTGAAGGATGCCAAAAGTTGCAGAAGATCTAATCAAAGAGCGAGGCATGTAACGGTTCACAGAGAGCCTGAGCTATAGCTTTTCAGAAAAATACTTGCAAATTTACCGGATGAGTGGTCCTGATAACCATGTGAAGTTACGCTAAAATGATGTGCAGCTTAACTCCGAACTCCGCGCTCCGAACTCCGCAATCCGCAATCCGAAATACTACAGTACCGAGGCATCAATGCCTCAGGATATTCACAGGCTGGATGGAGGTGGCTTTTTTCGCGGGATAGATCCCTCCTGTCAGTCCCACGGCAACCGATGCGAAAAAGGAAATCGCAAGACCCGGAGAAGATACGTTAAATGGAAGGTTAAATGCCTGAAGAATAATGACTGTACCTGCAAATCCAACCACGACCCCTGCCGCACCGCCGCTAAAAGAGATGAATGACGACTCCAGCAGAAACTGAACGACGATATCGCGCTTCCTGGACCCCACGGCTCGCCTGACTCCGATTTCCATCTTCCGTTCGCCCACCATGAGTGTCATGATCGAGAGTATTCCCAGGCCGCCTATGAGGAATGAGATGATCGCTGAGACCCGGCCCAGGGTAGATATAGTATCCATGGCTTGGGTTTGGAGCGCCATGACATCTTTCAAATCAATCACGGTGAAATCGTCTCGTTTGCCTGGCTTCATCTTGTGTTGTCGCCTCATGATTGCCTCAATTTCCGCTTTGGCCGGGGCGATGGACCGGCTGTTCAAGCATTTGACATAGATGGTGTTCACGAAATCCTTGTTGACCAGTCGTCGGAGGAAGGTGTTGAGCGGCAGAAAGATCTGCATGTCCTGATCCACACCTGAAAGGTCGGCCCCCCTTTCCTCCATTACCCCGATTACCTGGCAGGGAAAGCGCCGTACAAGGATGTACTTGCCTATGGCGCTATCCTTGCCGAAGAGTTTTTCCGCTATCCCGGAGCCCAAAACTGCGACTTTCACGTGCTTTTTGTTGTCGCTTTCCGTGATGAAGCCCCCCTCTTTGACGGCTAAATTCCTCATCTCCGGGTAGTTAGGAGTCACGCCGGTAATGAGAACGGCATCTAAGACCATGCTTTTATACCGCACAGGAAAGGGAGTACTGCTTGAGGGGGACACATCCCTCACTTGGGATGCCCCCTGAGCAATGGCCCGGACATCGTCAAAGGTGAGGTTGGGGTCCTGGCTCATAAGCCGGGGCCCCCGGCCGTGCCGAATCACCACGCCGGTTCGTACGATGAGCAGGTCCTTGCCGAGCTTATCGATCTCCATTTGGGTCTTCTTGGCGAGGGATCCGGAGAGGTTGTACACGATGATGAGCGAACACGTGCCGAGAAATACGCCGAGGATAGCCAGGACCGAGCGTAACTTGAAGTTATACAGGGAACGAAGTGCGATCCTGAGGTTCAGGCGGACACGTTTCACTCTCGAATCGCCTCAATAGGTTCTGTCTGCGCAGCCCGTGATGCCGGCTGCATCCCGGCGGTAATACCCACAATCCACGATAGGCCCATGCCCATGGCAAAGGCCTTCCAGGAAAAGTGCATGGGGAACTCTGCAATATAGGTGAGCAGTCTCGATCCAAAGATCGCCAGCACAAACCCCACCATCCCCCCGAGAGTGGTGACGATGACGGATTCTCCCAAAAACTGAACGAGGATATCCCGCCTTCGTGCTCCAATGGCGCGGCGGATCCCGATTTCCTTTGTGCGTTCCTTTACCGAA
This sequence comes from Desulfobacterales bacterium C00003060, assembly GCA_001751085.1. Classification (GTDB taxonomy): domain Bacteria; phylum Desulfobacterota; class Desulfobacteria; order Desulfobacterales. The sequence goes on from MAXP01000082.1 coordinate 2,223, forward strand.
AGCAAAAAAAGGTTTGCCAGCACAAATCCCGCCACGATGAGACAGATGATCCCGGCGATGCCGATAAACGCGATCAAGGAACCGGAGAGGGCCACAAGAAACTTGATGATTGCAGTAGGAGAGATGATCCTGAATGGATCAGGCTCGTCGTCTGGAGCGCCCATCTCCTGACGGAGAAACAGCCTTAGCTCCTTTTCGTGTGCCTTGAGATTGGCCTGATCCAGAAACCGCACTCGGAAGGCGGTTATGTACTGTGTCTCGTTGACGAGCTTCCTCATGACCGTGGTAATAGGCAGGACAATGCGGTTGTCCAGCTTGTGCCCGGCCCCAGTGATTCCGCGCTCGGCCAGCACCCCCACCACCTGCACGGGGATCCGCCGCACTAAGATGTACTTTCCTACCGGATCCATCTCGCCGAACAATTCCCGTGAAAGCTCCTGCCCGATGAGCCCCACGTTCCTGAGGCCCTTGATGTCTTCTTCGACTAAATCAGAGCCTTGTATCACGGGCCAGGTCCATGCCCGGCTGTAATCGGCTGTTGATCCAATGACCCGCGTCTGGTGCTTCTTGTTCTTGTACGAAACCACTGTGTCCCCGACGAAGGTCATGGGTACAACAACATAGGCAGTCGGAAATGCCTGCCTGACCGCCTCCACATAAGCCAGTTTGATGGTCTTGCGCTGCCGGCCTATTGCCCGCGATTCTTCGCTTCCGCCTACAACCAAGAGGGAGTCGGGGCCAAAGCGGCCAACCATATCAAAGGCCCGCTTGTAGGCCCCTTCTGTGGCAGCGACTATTATGGCAATGGAAGAGATACCCAGGGCCACGCTAATCAGGCAAAAAAAGGAACGTACCTTATATGCCGTGACGGCCTTCATCGCCTGCTTTATGATTCCGGCTAAACGTTTCACGTCCGCCTCATCACACTATCAAACCGTCTTCCATCCGAATAGTCCGCCGGGCATAAGAAGCAATGCTTGCGTCATGCGTTATGATTGCAACGGTTTTGCCCTCATCGTTCATTCCGGCAAGGATTTTCATGATTTCAGTTGCTGTTTTGGAATCCAACTGCCCTGTGGGCTCATCAGCCAGGACCAGTTCCGGATCATTGATGAGTGCCCGCGCAATAGCCACCCGCTGCTGTTCTCCGCCTGAAAGCTGGTTGGGCTTGAACTTTGCCCGCTCCTTTAAGCCCACCAGCTCCAGCAGCCCTGAGGCCCGCTTTGTCGCCTCGTCTGTTCCGCGATGTGCATAGAGTGTTGGGAGAAGCACGTTTTCAAAGACTGTAGCGTAGTGTATAAGATAGAAGCTTTGAAATACGAAACCGATATGTTCGTTGCGGATCAGCGAGAGATCGTCATCCGTAAGGTTCGAAACCTCGCGGCCAGCCAGGGTGTAGTGGCCCGAAGTGGGAACGTCCAGACATCCGATGATGTTCATGAGTGTGGTCTTTCCCGAGCCGGATGCCCCGATGATCGCCACGAATTCACCCTGTTCAATTTCAAGGGAGACTCCACGCAATGCCTCGACAGCCTGGTTGCCCAGGTGGTAGGTCTTGGTTACGTTTTCCATACGGCAAAGCGGCATGTTGCTCTCTCTGTCTAATGGGGTCCTTTGGACACAGGGAGAATGATTTTGGTGGCAAGGACCTCGCCTTCTCGAACGCCTGAACATATCTCTGTCTTGTCCTCACCCCGGGCACCTATTCTGACCGGGACTTTTTTCACTTGGTTCTCCCCGTCCACCCGGTAGACTATCTGGCCCCCCCCCTCGAATTTGATGGCCGCGTTTGCCGCAGTGAGGACATTTTTTCGTTCATCATAGATGATTTTGACGTAGGCGGTCATTTGCTGTCTTAGGATCCGTGTGTCTTCCTTTTTGACCTTCGTGATAGCCAGGTAGTAAACGATATTATCTTTGACCACCGGCTGGAAATAGATTTCTTCCACCGTGCCGAAAAACAGTTTCTCCGGATATGCGTCCACGTAATATTCCACGTCCTGACCGACCTTGACGCGTCCCACATCGGTTTCATCCACATAGATCCACAGCTCAAGACGCCCAGGATCAAGGACTGTTACCAGGTTGGCCACCTGAAGACCTGTAACGATGGTTTCGCCTTCCTGGGCTGTTATGTCCGAAACCACGCCGTCGATAGGTGCGTAGATGCGGGTATAGGTAAAACGGATTTCCTGTCGGTGCAAACGGGCCTCGATTTCTTCAACGGTCGCCTCTGCCACCTTGACTTCCGTCCTGAATTCATCCTTCAGTCGTCTCAGTTTTGCCTCGGCCGCCTCATTCCGGCTTTTTGTCTGGTCCACCTCATCCTGCGTAGTGTATTCTTGTTCGATAAGCTTCAATTCGCGTTCATAGGCGATTTTCTGGTAGTCGTAATCTGCCTGAGCCTCTTCGATTTTCTTGGGAAAGGTCAGTTTCACTTGCTCCAGGTTGTTGCGTGCCCTGATCATGGCGGCCTTTTGTTCCTCAATGGCCCTCACAGTCTCGCGGTCGTCAATGAGGGCGATGAGCTGTCCCTTTTCTACGCGGTCTCCAATCTTGACCTTCATAGATTCAATGACGCCCGTGGCGCGTGCCCCGATCTTGACCTCTGCACCGACCTGGGGCTTGATTATCCCTGTTTCCACGAGTACGGCCTTGATATCGCCTCGTTCCACCTTGGCGGTTTTCAGGACTTCTATTTCAGGCTTGGGAAAGAAGATCTTGTGACCATAATAGGCGGCCACAGCGAGAACCGCGATAATGATGACAACCAGGGAGAATCTTTTCATGGAATTCCTTTCCGCACAGGGCGAAATATTCGGGTGTTTGCCGAGCCCCTTGCACTACTCAATCGATCTCAGGGGCTGGTCAAGGTTCTCCACAGCGGCCTGCCGTTCCAGTAGCGCTTTGGACACGGTAAGATCCAGCTTTGCACTCGTAAACTGCACCCGTGCGATGGCAAGGGCGCTTTCTGCCTGCACTAGCAAAAGGATGTCGGATTTTCCCGCCTTGTATTCCCCAAAGGCCTGGGAGTAATTATGGTTTGCCTCCTTGAGCTGCTGCCTGGCAACGGCGATATTCTTGTCGGCTGTTACCACATCTTCGTAGGTTCGCCGGAGATCCAGCAAAAATTGTCGCTTGAGCTCATCGATGTCTTCCTGGGCGGCTTTGATATCGTATTTGGATGAACGATTCCGGTAGAATTTCCCAAGCTCAAAAATGTTCCAGGTTGCAGTCAGTCTGGCAGTGTTCAACTCGTCTGTGCCGTTCACGGAGTCTGCAAAGTCCGTACGGCCGTGAGACAGGTCCGCAGAAAAGGTTGGAAAGAACTCACTGATAACCAGGTGCTCGTTGTTTTCTGCGATGCCGAGCGAATATTCGGCCTGGCGTATCTCCGGCCTTTTCACCGCAAAGTATGCAAGTTCCTCCCATGGGGGTAACGTCACCCCCTGATCAATGGACCCTTGCGCATCGTACTCTTGGTCGAGCGGCCGGCCTATCAGTGAGTTGAGTTCAACGAGGGACTTGCGAAAACCGCCTTCGGCACGCGTGAGATTGAAGCGGGCCTGTTCCAACCTCACCGAGGCCTGGAGTACATCAGAAAGTTTGGCCATCCCATGCTTATGTCGGCCCTGTGCTATCTCAAAATCCTTGGATGCATCCCTGAGCTGTATGCGACGCTGTTCTACAATCTCATCTCGGGCTATCACGGTGTAGAAGGCGACCTTTACGTCCAAGGCAAGATCTATGTACGCATTTCTCATCCCCTCCTGCTCGGTTTCCAGGTTTAGCCTGGCAATGGACCGGTTGGCCTTTCGCTTTCCCCAGTCAAACAAGGTGTAATACAAACTTACGTCGTAGTGTCTGGAGGAATACTGATCCAGGGACTCAAGTTCATGGGTTCTGGAGGCCCATGCATCCAGTTCCGGCAAGTATGGTGACAGGGAAGCCTTGTACAACGCTTCGCTGGATCGTACGCGTATGTGACTGACCTTGTACGAGGGGAGGTTTTTTTTGGCGAGACCTATGGCTTCGTTGAGGGTAAGAGAAAAAACCGGCCTCTGAGCCAAGATGAGCACTGCGGCAACAGTGGCCCAAACGCAAGGCCTTAAGAAAAGCGTGATTTTGTTCATGGGACCTTCCTTCAGCCTCATGCCTGTCGTGACAGCGAAACAGCATATATATAGTATTTCGGATTGCGGAGTTAGGCCTGCCCTGGCGCTCGCTTCATATATGCAACTAAAGAGCCTATTGGCCAGGTCTGGGCCAGGGATTGCGGAGTTAAGGTGTATATCATTTTAGCGTAACTTCACATGGTTATCAAGACCACTCATTCCGCAAATTTGTGGGTATTTTTCTGAAAAGCTATAGACTACCGGGAAAGGGGAACCCGCTTCATTACGGCATCCAATGCCTTAAGTGGGTCCATTGTGAGGTATATGCATTCTGGGTCAAACGCTGGTATTTATACACTCCCCTGAGTCTCTCAAGGCCTCAAAAAGGCTCCGAGCTGCCGGGCGTGTCATACCGGGCGCAGAAGAGAGCTCTTCAAAAGAGGCGGCTTTGATCCGTTTAAGGCTTCCAAAATGTTTAAGTAACTGGGCCTGGCGCTTGGTTCCAATCCCGTGGACCCCTTCCAGGGTCGATCTGCGGTAGGTCATCATCCGGCGCTTTCGATGGTAGGTGATGACATAACGGTGGGCTTCGTCCCGAATCCTTTGAAGAAACAGAAGGGCTTCAGGATCCTTTTTGAGGTTTACAGGGTTCTTCCGGCCTGGCTTGTATATCTTGTCCTCGGTTTCGTCGCGCTCCTGGTCCTTTTTGGCGATCCCGATCAGGTCAAATGCGTCATCAAGCCTCAAGGCTTTGAGTACTGCCACGGCTGTGTTCAGTTGTCCCTTTCCTCCGTCTACCATCAAAAGATCCGGCAGGGTTTGCCTGGCATCTCCTTCCTTGTACCGCCGAGCAAGTACCTCTCTGAGCATGGCATAGTCATCCGCCGCTGGCGCTCTCTTGATACGGTACTTCCGATACTGCCGGGGGGCAGATTTTCCCCTTTCAAATACCGCCATCGCGCCTACCCCTTCAGTGCCGGCTATGTTGGAAAGGTCAAAGCATTCGATACGTTCAGGACGTCTCTGCAAGGTCAGGCGTCTTTGAATGCGATCTAACATCTCCTCTTCGCCTATAGCAGCATTGCTGTGCTCCAGCAAGCTTTTTTCGGCGTTCCTGGCCGCCATCTCAACGAGGCTGGCCTTCTCACCCCTTTGGGGCGTCATGATATAGACCTTCTTACCTTTTTGCTTTCCCAGCCATACTTCAAGCAATGCCTTATGTTCCGGTGCAAGTGGCAGCAAAACCTCCTTTGGTATGAAAGGGGCATTTTCATAATACTGCCTGACAAACGAAGAAACCAACTCCCGGTCAGAGGCCACGGTCTCTGGAAAATAGAATGGCCGGGTGCCCAGCAAGAACCCTCCCCGGATAAAAAAGACCATGATCAGGGTTGCCCCTCCCTGCCGTGCCATCCCTACCACGTCCCGGTCTTTGAAATCCGTGGTGGTGGCTACCTGTTTTTCGAGTGTTTGTTCAAGGGCAAAGAGCCTGTCCCTGTGGTCTGCGGCTGCCTCGAAGTCTTGCCGGGCTGCAGCCGATTCCATCTCGTCTCTCACGTTCTTGATCAGTGCGGGCATCCGCCCTTTCAGAAACAAGATCACCTCATTGACTACAGCTTGGTATTGAGCGGGATCCACGGGTCGGCTGCACGGTCCAAGGCAAAGTCCCATCTGAAAATTCAGGCAGGGGCGGTCCCGGGACTTGGGGTTGGTTCCTCTGCACTTGCGAAGCTTGAAGGTCCTATGGATCAATTTCAGCGTTTTTCGCACTGCACCTGCTGAGGAAAAGGGGCCAAAATAGAGGCCCCCATCCTTTTGTATCTTTCTTGTAATCGTCAAGTTGGGATAGGGGCTCTTCATATTAAGGCAAAGGCACGGATAGCGCTTGTCGTCTTTCAGGATAACGTTGTACCGGGGACGGTGCCTCTTGATCAGGTTGGATTCAAGGATCAATGCCTCCTTTTCCGTGTTAGTAAGGATAGTTTCAATGCCTGCGATTTTTTCGATCAGCACACTCGTCTTCAAATCCTTATGTCCCGCTTTGCCAAAATAGGAAGTGACCCGCTTTTTCAGGTCCATGGCCTTGCCTACGTAAAGGATGCGCCCCTTGGCATCCTTCATGAGATACACGCCCGGTGCAGACGGCAGGCTTGCAAGCTTTTTTTGGAGTTCTATTTTCATCGTTTCCGGCTGGATAGTAGATGGAATCGGCATCCTTCACGACAACTCAAAAGTAGTTTACACTTTGTTGATCTTGTATTTTGGCAGTGAAATTTGAAATTTGAAATTTGAAATTGGGAAAAA
>MAXP01000083.1 GCA_001751085.1 Desulfobacterales bacterium C00003060
AATGGGAAGAAGGCATCGCTGACCATGGCAGCCCCGATCAAACCGCCGTTCTCTTGGGCCACTCTCTGGTCGATATCCTTTTTCTTCTCCTCGTCCGCAAGCTCATTGTAAGGGACATTTAGCTCCTCAAAGCAATAGCGGTCAGCCAGCTTCCGGTAAGCCTTGTCCCTGGCAATTTCTGCGACGCCTACACGGTCCTGTTCTCCGGTTCCGATCCCCACCGTCACCCCGTTCTTTACATATATGACCGAGTTGGATGTGACCCCGGACTCTACAAGCCAGCCGAATAGCATGTCAGCATATTCCTGGTCAGTCGGTTCCCGCTTGATGCTGTATGTTTTTTCTTTATGTTCACATTTTGCCAGAACAAGATCCTCTTTGGATCGCACCTGTGGCACAAAAGACCATTGGGCTATTATCCCACCATCAATCAGGCTTTTGAAGTCCACAAAACGCTCGCCCACAAAGGTTTGCAAACGATCAATACTGGCAATTCTTATCACCCGAAGATCCTTCTTTTTGGCAAAAACATCCATGACCCCCTCTTCGAAATCCGGGGCTACGACCACTTCCGCATATTGCTTGCTGATCACCTCGGCTGTAGCCTTGTCCACAGCACGGTTAAGAGCAATACAGCCACCAAAAGCAGCCACCCGGTCTGCCGTATTGGCTTTGATATATGCTTCCTCAAGGGAGTCTGCCCGTGCAACCCCGCAGGGATTATTGTGTTTTACAATGACCACGGTCGGTTTATCGACAAAGTACCTCAGTATGTTCAAGGAATTATCCGCATCGGTCAGATTAGTCTTTCCAGGGTGTTTTCCTGACTGCAACAGCTCGATATCAGAGGCCAGATATCGGCCGGGCTGAATGGTTTGGCTTTCCCCTAGAACCAGGTTGCCATTGATTAATTTATAAAGGGCAGCCTCCTGGCCGGGGTTCTCCCCATATCTGAGTCCTTTAATAACTCCTTCAATAACCCAGACCACCTTTTCGTAGAAGAGGGTCTGTCGCTCTTTCCCTTCCCCGAAGCTTATTTCCATGTTTGAAGGAAACAGGTCGTCCATAACGGTTCTGTACATCTTTTTGAGATCTTCAGCCATTGTATTAGCCCTCCATGACTTGATAGCACCCGATCACATCGTTAATAGGCCTGTCCACAAGAAAATCTGCGATATGGCGGTCATACACGGCGGTGTGTTCAAAGGCCTTTTTGGCCAGATCGTATCGAAGTTCGAGAGAGATCTTGCCGTTGTTTGCCCTCATGCCGGAAATGATTCTTGTATAATCAGCAGGATCCACAACTGCTGCAACACGGATGAAGTTTTTTGCCGAAGCCCTTATCATGCAGGGTCCGCCGATGTCGATATTCCCCCTTGCCTGTTCCACAGTAACGCCCTCTTTGGATATGGTTTCTTCAAAGGGATAAAGGTTAACCACAACCATATCTATGGTGACAGCTCCAGTCCTCTGAAGATCATCCTGGTGGGCCTCATTGTACGTCTCTGTGAGCAGACCAAGATAAATCTTGAAATCAAGGGTCTTGACCAGCCCACCCTGGGTTTCTGGCTGTCCAGTGTAATCAGACACAGGCGTCAGGGACGAAGATGCCTGAGCACCAAGAATCTCGCTGATCTTGTTATATGTTCCACCTGTCGAGAATAACCGTATTTGAGGGTTGATGTCCAGTAGTGATGGTACAAGGGTTTCCAACCCGCTCTTGTCGGATACACTGATAATGACATTCCTGACCTTGATTAACCCATCAAGTTTTTCAACGATATTGATAGCCATGACCCCTCCTTCCCACTTTCTGACCAGCCTTTATTCAATACCCGCACGGACCGTTAAAATATCCCACACAAACAATTTTATCGTCAAGCTGTTTTTACCTAAATGATGGAGAAGAACCAATTCCTTTCATCCCCCATTGACAAAGATGACCTATGTATTAAATTTAAAGTTTATGGCAATATAAGAGACCGTCTTACCCATTACTCCAAGACAAACTGGATGGCGATGATAACTAAACGAGATTACTACGAAATCCTCAATGTTGGCCGCAATGCCGCTGGAGAGGAAATCAAGGCAAGTTACCGAAAGCTTGCCTTGAAATACCACCCGGACCGTAACCCGGATAATAAAGAGGCGGAGGAGAAATTCAAGGAGGCCGCTGAGGCATATGAGGTACTCAGGGACCCCCAGAAAAGAAACATCTATGACCAATATGGGCATCAGGGTCTTGAGGGGACAGGTTTTTCGGGATTTCGGGGATTCGAAGACATAGCCTCCAGCTTCGGCGACATCTTTGAGAATTTTTTTGGCTTCGGGGCCGGTGGACGTTCCGGGATGCGAGGACCTAGGGGAGCAGACCTGAGATATGACCTGACGATCGACTTCTCGGATGCTGTTTTTGGTGTGGACACCGAGATCGAAATCGAAAGATTTCAAAGCTGCCCTACCTGCCAAGCCACAGGATGCGAACCCGGAACCTATCCGGAAGAGTGCACCCAGTGTGGCGGCACTGGACAGATTAGCCGAGCCCAAGGTTTCTTCAGCATCAGGACCACATGTCCCTATTGTCGTGGCGAGGGTCGAACCATATACCACCCGTGTCCGGAATGCCGTGGGACAGGACAAGTTGAACGTAGAAAGAATGTCTCTGTAAAGGTGCCCGCTGGAGTTGATACCGGCACAAGGTTACGACTTGTGGGTGAAGGGGAGGGTGGTGTCCGGGGTGCCCCTCCGGGAGACTTGTATGTTATCATCAATGTGAGGCCCCATAGCTTTTTTGTGCGCAACAATAGTAACATCATCTGCCAGGTTCCAGTCTCATTTGTTCAGGTAGCGCTTGGTGCTGATATCGAAGTGCCAACCCTGACAGAAGAGAAGACGCTACACATTCCCAAGGGGACCCAGCCGGGCGAGGTGTTTCGGTTCAAAGGGGAGGGAGTCCCCTCTCTGAAGGGCTATGGAAAGGGTGATCAGATCATACAGGTGTTGGTAAAGACGCCTACGGGCCTAACAAAGAAACAGGAATCCCTGCTGAATGAATTTGCCAGATTGGAGTCCGCCAAGCTATCTACAAAGATCAAGAAAATGTTTAAGCACTGACGCCAGCTATGGCCTTTCGAGGTATACTTCACACGGCCACAATCTGCTCTTTTCTAAAGTCTGTTGTCAGTAGTCTGTTGCATTCAGAGGTTGGAGGTTAGAGGCAAAGAAAAGACTCATCTCTTTTGCCT